>JBGPMZ010000198.1:0-5565 GCA_041487255.1 Binataceae bacterium (SeqCode)
CGAGATCCCGGCGCGCACCGAGCCGGTCAGATCGGCGGCGCGGCTCTCGGCCGGCAATTGCGCGGCTGCGCCGACGATCGCGGCGTTGAGCTTCTCCGCATAGGGCGGCGTCGAAGTGGCGAACAGCAGCGTCCGCACCTTGTCCGCGCCGACCCCGCGCAGCGCGTCGCGCGCCGCCTCGACCGCCATCGAGACGCTGTCCTCATCGAAGCTCGCCACCGAGCGCTCGCCCCTGGCCGCAGGGATGCCGAGCACCTCGGCGATCGCCGCACGCTTGAGGCGGCGGTACGGGATATACGATCCGTATGAAACGATTCCAGTCATGTCGCGATTAAAGGGCTTCCTGCCTTCTCCGGTCAACCATATAGCGGGCGGCTACGGGAGCAAAACGCTCGATCCGGTGGTCTCGCGATGGCCAAGCGCGCGATGGGCCTCGGCCGCGTCGGCAAGCTTGAACGTCCGCTTCACTTCGCAGCGCACCGCGCCGCTCGCCAGCACGTCGAACAGCCGGCGCGCCGCCGCTTCCAGATCCGCGCGCGCGGCGGTGTAGGTGGCGAGCGTCGGACGGGTGAGGTAAAGCGAGCCCTTGGCGCTCAGGATGTTGATGCTGAACGGGGGCACGACGCCTGAGGACTGCCCAAAGCTGACCATCAGCCCGCGCGGCTGCAGGCAATCGAGCGATTTCATGAAAGTCGTCTGTCCCACCGAGTCGTAGACCACGGGCACGTTTTTTCCGCCGGTGATCTCTTTCACGCGCGCGACGAAATCCTCGCGCGAATAGTTGATCGTGTGGGCGCAGCCATGAGCCGCGGCGAGCACGGCCTTCTCATCGCTGCCGACGGTGCCGATCACGGTCGCGCCGAGATGCTTCGCCCATTGCGAGAGGATGAGGCCAGTACCTCCCGCGGCGGCATGCAACAGGATCGTGTCGCCGGGTTTCACCGCGTAAGTCGAATGGATCAGGTACTCGGCGGTCAGGCCCTTGAGCATCGCGGCCGCCGCCGTCGCCTCGTCGATTTTGTCGGGCAGCTTGACCAGGAACCGCGCGGGCATCACCCGCGCCTCCGAATACGAGCCCATTGGGCCGCCCACGTATGCGACGCGGTCGCCGACGCGGACCTCGCTCACGCCAGGGCCGACCGCTTCGACCAAGCCGGCGCCCTCGCTGCCCGGCGTAAATGGCATCGACGGTGCGGGATAGACGCCGGAGCGAAAGTAGATCTCGACGAAGTTAAGTCCGATCGCCCGATGGCGCACGAGCGCCTGTCCCGGCCCGGGCTCGGGGACTTCGACCTCCTCGAAGCGCAGGACTTCCGGCCCGCCGACCTGATGCACCACGATCGCTTTGCATTTCATTGTAGTACGTTCTCCACGTGGTCCGACGCATATCGGACCTGTTGTAGCTATAGCTCTGACTCCCCGAGATGACGCCCCCGGAGGGTCCGGAGCGACAAATACTTTTGTCGTCTGATGCGTGTCGGGCTATCCGACACGCCCACCCGACACGCATACCACTCGGTGTCCGCTCGTGTCACCTGTGACCGCGACACAGGCCGTGCCAGACCACCACCTGTCGGGTTTGGACCCCTGCTCCCGGCCCGTGGCCCCTGTCTCCACCTTTCCGGACCCATCGCCTCGGGCCGACGACCGCCCGTCCTCGTGCTCGGACCGGTTCCTGCGGCCCGCACACCGGCCGCGTCCCCGATGTCGATGGTCTTGTGCCCGGCGGCGGCTAGAGGCCGACCGGCAGCCACAGGAGTTGATCGAGAGCGAGGAAGAGCTGGTGCGGCGCATACTGGCGGGCGAGGACTCGTGTGAAGTGCTGGGGCTGGATGATGATGAGCAGCGGACCTTTGACAGCCTACAGGAGAACTTAAGGCAGCAATAAAAGTGGACGCTGAGGCTCTCCTGTGGAACGTTTCGGAGTCAGTGGGGACCTGCCTTTAGATTGGGCCGTTGGGCGTATAATCGTCAGGTAGTCTTGCCAAGACGCCAAACAAGCACAAAACATGTTTTGTTCCGAAGCTACTCGCCTGCGCAAAGACAAACCGCTATAAACATAGTGTATGATAAGCTTTCCGTTAGGACTTAGACACGCACTCGAGTCCGGGGAATGTGTTCTCTTTTTAGGTGCGGGCATCGGTGAACACCTATCGCGGCCGGACGGGCAAACTGCGCCCACTTCTGGCCGCCAACTTGCTGGCGAAATCGCCAAGGCCTATTCCATTCCCGAAGATCAGCTCGACCTTCCGAAGGTCGCTGAGGTCTTAGAAAATCGCAAGGGCCGCGATGAGCTATATTCATTTTTGAGAAAACGCCTTAGTAACCTTACGCCTGATACGGCGCTGCAATGGATCGCTAGTCGACGATGGCGTGCCATCTACACTACTAACTACGATAATGGTATCGAACGAGCGTACGAACTGACTGCAACACCGGTTCAGCGGCACTTCCCAATTGCAATCAGCTCAGAGTTGGTACGATGCGATAACCGCTTCGAGGTACCAATCTACCACCTGCACGGCGCACTCTTCGGCTCCGGTGATCCGCACCTTATCATTACTACCCGGGACTATGCGCGTTATAAAGAACATCGTGCCATGCTGTTCGATCTGTTAAAGACTGAGTTCGCGACTTCGACTTTGCTGTACATAGGATATTCCAACGCGGATTCCAATTGGAACCAGCTGTTCACAGAACTCGAGGAGGAATTCTATCCAACTAAATTGCCCTATTCCTATCGCGTAGCACTAGATACGAATAGTGTTGACCGTGAGCTTCTTCAAGCACGCAGCATCGAAACTATCGATGGACAATATTCAGATTTCGTGGCTGCCGCCTCACTAGCCTTAACAAGCGGCGACGTGGATCCTGATCGATTGAGGAAAGTCCAGTCTACGATTCCTTCGGACTTAGTGCCCGCTTTCGAGAAGAATCCCGCCGCTGTCGCTCGGCTGACAACGTCTTGGATATATGTAAATCAGGCTCGGTTCAACGATGCTCCTAATATAAGAGCCTTTTTGCGAGGTGACCGAGCCAATTGGGGACTGATAGCTGCGCGACGGCACTTCAAACGTGACATCGAAGACACGATCTTTGACGAGGACTTACTAGAATACGCCACGGACACTTCGCGAAAACCCGTCTCGATCGCAGTATTGGGACCAGCTGGCTATGGAGTTACTACTCTACTATTAGCCCTTTCAAGCCGTCTAGTGCATGAGCGAGTCGGGCCCGTATTTATGCTAAAGCCCGAGGCAACGCTTTTGGAGGGCGACGTTGAATACGCGGTATCGCTCTTCCCCGAACGACCGTTCTTCTTTATCGACAATGCCGCCGATCATGTTGATGCGCTGCGGAGCGCAGTACAGAGGCTTCGCGACACTGGTCGGACAGCAATGTTCGTATTGGGCGAACGCCTGAACGAATGGCGACAGAGCAGAGCTAGATTCGGTCTTAAGAACGAACGTGAGTTAGAACCTCTAAGCGACGTAGAGATCGAGGCCTTGCTCGACTGTCTCAAGATGAACGGAGAGCTGGGTGAGCTTGAGCACCTTTCCCGTGCGATGCAGGCCGCGGTTATTAAACAAAAGCATGGAAAAGAATTGCTTGTCACGTTGCGTGAAGCGACCGAAGACTTGAGTTTCGACGCGATTCTGGAGAATGAATATCGGGGAATAGCAACCGACATTGCGCGACAGGCGTACCTCGCAACGTGCTGCTTTTATCAGAGCGGAGGTTATGTTCGAGAAACGCTCTTGGCTGGTCTGATCGGGTTGAATCAAGCGGATCTGCATGAACTGACGGGAAGGGCGACGGAAGGGGTTGTGGTTTACGAGTGCATCGACGAAGCTTCTGGTCTGTACGCAGCCCGCGCGAGGCATCGGACTATCGCGAGAGTGGTTTGGGAGCGATGCGGTAGTTCGACAGAGCGAGAGAGGTTATTACAATTAGCGGTGAGCAACTTGAATTTGAACTACCAGGTAGATAAGGAGGCGTTCGAGTTTTTTATTCGTTCGGATCTGATCGTTGATAGTATACACACGTTGGATGGGAAACTTCGCTTTTTCGAAAATGCATGTAAGAAGGAGCCGGATAGTCCCTACGTTCGCCAACATTATGCACGAATGCTTCTGCGAGAAGGTAAGCTTGATTTAGCGCTGGGCCAAATCGATGCTGCTTTGGAACTAAGTCCCCGAGCGAAGATTCTTTATAACACTCGGGGTTTGATTTTATCAAAATTGGCACTGACTATCGAAAGTACAGAGTTTGCACGGCATCGGCTTGTTCAAAGCGAACAAGCATTTAGGAGAGGCATTGGCATCGACGAGCGCGATGAGTACAATTATGAAGGCCTAGCGCGATTATTTCTCGGCTGGGCGAAGCGTGCGTCGAGCGATGCGGAAGGAGCTGAGTATGTGGGGAAAGGCGAGGAAGTCATTAATGAGGGTTTTCGACGATCTCGAGCAAAGGATGGATTATGGATCGTGTCGGCGGAGATACAGGATTGGCTTGGAGATAGACCTTCGCACCTCGCTGCCCTAGAGAATGCCGTCCGAGCAACGCCCGTGAGCATAGTTGCGAGATACTTACTCGGGCGCACCTATAGAAATGCAAACCGGAGCACAGATGCTCTGACGATTTTAGAACCAGTCATCAAAAACCACCCGGACGAGTTTCGCGTGTTCATCGAATATGCTTTGGCGTTGCTAGATAGCGGCAAGTCTTCCTACGCTGAAGCAATTGCGGTTTTGAGGGTCAGTGAGACATACGGACTTAGTGACGCGAGGTATTTGGCCACCTTAGGTGGTCTATTGTTTATGAACGGAAAGGGTGCTGCGGCTAAGCAATGTTTCGAGGAATCCTTCAAGCGAGACTTTACGATACCTGAGCGTAACACTGTCGAATATCGACCGACTGTGCCCGGAGCGAGAGACCAGCGGATACGGCTGCGGGGTAAGATAATTGTCGCAAAGGCCGGTTTTGCCTTAGTAGAAAGCCCCGGCATGGACGCGTTTTTCTGTCCGGGTTCGAAGTTCGGCAATCTGGTAATGAGGGTCGGTTTAGAGGTGACATTTGAGCCCGCCTTTGCGGCTAGGGGCCCGATCTGCGAAAGGATATTTCCCGCGGACGAAGCCTAATGGAAGGAATGCGCCCGGGTAGCGACTGCGGTCAGGGGGAGCCGTCTCAGGTTTCCGGTTGAAAACCTGAGACTTGCCGAGTGTGAAGAGGTTTTGGTCCCACGCAGCGGCTCAGAACGCAGTCGCCACGGCGGTTAGAAAGGTAGGCGCAAGGGTAGGGCTGTCGCGTTCTGCCTAGCACCGGCCTACCTCGTCAGCCATTCGGTGCCTCGTCGGCCGAACCCGCGCAGAGAAGCTCGTGGGCGTCCTCGATCGCCTCGCTCCGGGCGGCTGCGTTGCCGTAGCCGAACCGCCTGCCGAAGGACCGCCGTCCCCCGGTCGAGCCTCGCTCGAAAAACCGACCTGATGCACCATGATCGCGCGCGTTTTCATTTTAGGATTGCCTCGTCCTCCAAATTTGGATTTTTACGGTCTTTGTGAAGCA
>JBGPMZ010000199.1:0-5555 GCA_041487255.1 Binataceae bacterium (SeqCode)
AGGCCGAGGCCGCCATCTTTTGGGGCGAGCACGGCGAGCATTGACTCATTGAGGTGCCGGCATAGCTGATGCAGCATCGGCGCGGGAATTGGTGCGCTAGGCGTCACCACAAAGGCGGGGTTGCCGCGGAACGGATCGGTCGCAAACGTTACGATCTGCTGGATTGGCACAGGCAAGGTCGTGACCTCGATCAATTCCGGGCTTCACGCGGCGCCGGCGCGCCAAGTGTCGCGCAAATTCAATTCAAAGCGGTCTGCTTTGCCTCGTCGAAGCCGTGTGCAACTTCAGAGAACAATGATGCGGTGCGCAGGACCGCAGACCGGCCCCTCGAACCGGGCAATGAACCGGTACGTCGCAGTTTCGGGCTCCTTTGCTCCCCGCCGCGGCTGGTCCGAGCAAGGGCGCATATTGAGATGCGCCAGAGAGGTTTGCCGCTCTTTCGACAGCGCCAAAGCATGGCAGCGGCGGATAATAGGGTCAATAGGATAATCCCTATTGACATTTGATCACTGGTTTCCACCTATTTGCATTAGCGCTATCCGGCACGGAACCGATCATGACGATCATTCCCGGCCGTTTCTAATTATCCGGGACCGGTGCGGCGGTCTTTCGTCTTTTCGACGTGGCGTCCTGCCATCGGCCGATGTTGCGTCGTCCGTTCTTCCTCGCGCGCCGGACGTGCTTTCTGCAACGAGTATTCCACTGTGCACACAAGTCGTTATCTTGACTTCCGTGGCTATCGGTGGCCGCAATACGAATCGGGCTACGATATTCGGCGCAGCGGCTGCGGGCGCGAGTTTCGTTGCCCGCAGCGGCATTTCCCTACACGAAATATCGGGTGCCACATCCCGATCACAGATTGAGAACTACCAAATGCAGACTGGGCCCAGTCAAACAGTTGGCCGCCGCAGGCGATCGCACGAAATTGTTGAGCTCCTCGAGAAGGCCATCGCCAGCGGCGAGTTCAAGGTCGGCAGCCAGCTTCCTTCCGAAAAGATCCTGGCGGAGCGGTTCGGAGTCGGCCGTCCTTCAGTGCGCGAGGCCCTGTTCCTGCTACAGCAGCAGGGCTTCGTGGATGTCACCAGCGGAACACGCGCGCGGGTGACCGCTCCGACCAGCGGCTTCCTCATCGGTCAGCTGACCGGTTTCGTCAAACGCGTGGCCGCGACCGGCCAAGGCCAGAACCAGATGGAGCAGGCGCGGCTTCTCTTCGAAGCGGGCGTCGCGTGGCAGGCCGCGCAGGTCGCAACGGATGAAGACATCGCACGGCTGAAGAAGGCGCTGGATGCAAATGTCGCAGCGGTGGGGAATACCGCGGAGTTCATCCGTACGGACGTGGCGTTCCACTACGAGCTTAACGTGATCACGCAGAATCCGATCTTCGCGGCGGTCTATGATATTCTTGTGGAATGGCTTATCGATCAGCGTACGATGACCATCCACATGCCTGACGCGGATCGCTTCTCCGTGCGCGATCATACCAGCATATACCAAGCGGTCGCGGCTCATGATCCGATGCGCGCGTTCCACGAAATGGGCAGCCATTTGCGGCTGATCAGCCAGCTTTATCATGAATCGAAACGCCTCTCCGAAGAGATCCTCCGGGACATCGCGCGCGACGTCGCGGAGCGCATGGACCGCGAGAAGCGGAACTTGTGGGCGGGTTCCTTGACCAATGCGCCGATCACGACACAGAGCATGCGCGGCAAGCGCGCCAAAGCGAACAAGACCAAGAATGTTTGAGCGGAAGATTGTGAGGCTCAGGATGCGGACGGCAGTGCGAATCTGCTGATTCTGTTCCGACCGAAATGCATTTGCGTGCCGCTCTTGCCTGCGCCTTGATTTTGCGCAGGGCGAGCACACGCTCATCGAGCGCCAGGATGAAGCCGCTGTCATGAAGGTCGGCGCCATTCCGCTGAGCACCGCAAAATCCCGGTGCAGCAGCACGGCGTCCGATCGATTGCCCGACCGTTCTTCGCATCCGAATATCCCGCGCGTCCTGAACTCCGCCGGCCAATGGAAAAATGATCATAGGGTCAATGGTGGAAAACCTCTAAAACCTATTGACACCTTCCCATCCCGGCGGGCATCGTTGTCAAGGCAGTGATCGGGACCCGGAGGGAACTGAAGTCCTGGTGCGACGCCTGCATGCATCGCAAAGGGGTGTGGCCATGCCGTGTCCGCCGACGGTCGACAGGTCCTTGGACAGACAATCGCAAAGGGTCGCACCTGAATTGGTCGGGATGCCGCAGGCGCCAGGTCTGCGAGACTGTCCGCGCTCCGCATGGCCATGAACGCGAGGGCCGCCGCCGTGGTGCGGGGCGACGGGGAATCGTCGCCCCAGCAGTTGCGCTTGGTGATACGCAACGTGATCAAAGCCTTTCCAGGCGTGCGGGCCGTCGATGACGTTTCCGTCGAGGTCCGGCGCGGCGAGGTTATGGCGCTGATCGGGGAGAACGGAGCCGGCAAGTCCACCCTGATGCATCTTGTCGCGGGCGTGTACAAGCCGGACAGCGGCACCATCGCGTTGGATGGCACGTCGATCGCAAGCCTGAATGAGCAGGGTGCCGCGGATGCCGGAATCGCCATGGTCTATCAGGAGCGCAGCCTGGTGGGCGCGCTCAGCGTGGCCGAGAATGTCTATGCCGGTCGCCAGCCCGTCAATACGCTGGGCGTGATTAGGCAGGGCCCGATGCGCGACGGCACGCGACGGATCCTGGCGGATTTGGAGGTCGACATCGACCCGCGCACACCCGTCGTGCAGCTCCCGCCACGCCAGCGGCGAATGGTC
This sequence comes from Binataceae bacterium (SeqCode), assembly GCA_041487255.1. Taxonomy (GTDB): domain Bacteria; phylum Desulfobacterota; class Binatia; order Binatales; family Binataceae; genus DATGKG01. The sequence continues at coordinate 2,792 of JBGPMZ010000199.1, forward strand.
GAGGGTGTCAGCCTGATGAAACTGGGGCACGGATTGATATTTAGTCTGCGCTCCTTCGAAGATGCGCGGCGCCGACTTTCAGCCGCAGGTCAGTCCAAATGACCAAGAATGGCTTACTTGACCTCGAACTCCTGGAGTTATGCGACGGGCATGCCCGCGAAGCATTCTCCGCGGCGACGGCACGAATCATGGCGTACTGGGCCGACGAGTGCGCGCGAAATCTCGATAGGCTCATGACGCACTTCACAGGCGATGCCGAGGTGATCACACCCGAGGGGGCTTTCCGCGGTCGTGAGGCGGTCGCGTCCGTCTATAGGCAGAGTTTCGACACTTTTCCGGGACTGAAAGTCGATGTGAAGGCGAGCTTCGTAGGTCGAGGAGCCCACTGCTTCGAGTACAGCGCAGTGCTCTCCGATGCCGCCGACAATCACTGGCTGGTCGAGGGCGTGAACCTGATGAAACTGGAGGGTGGATTGATATCCAGTCTCCGCTCCTTCGAAGATGCCCCGCGCCGACTATCCGTCGGAGGCGCGACCAAATGACCACGGACAGCTTGGAGGCGGCGAAAAGCCTGATCGGGAAGCGACGCGACGAGGTTCCGACTCCAGCACTTATTCTCGACCTTCCCAAGGTCCGGAAAAACATAGCCGAAATGGCCAATCGGATGGCAACCCTGCCCGCGGCGCTGCGGCCGCACGCAAAGATACACAAGAACCCGGGGCTCGGCAAAATGCAGGTCTCCGCGGGAGCGATCGGATTGACGACCGCGACCGTATGGGAGGCCAGTGCAATGGTCGGCGCGGGATTGACGAACATTCTGATCGCGAACCAGGTGGTCGGGGCCGCCAAGGTTGCAGAACTCGCGCGCATCGCCGGCCTCGCTCAGGTCATCGTGGCGGTCGAGAGTGCGTACAACGCGAACGAACTCTCCGACGCCGCCGTCAGCGCGGGGTCCCGGATCGATGTTCTCGTGGAGATAGACGTCGGACTGCACCGCGCCGGGGTGCGCAGTACGGAAGAGGCGCTGGCTCTCGGCGAGCACATATCGAAGTTGCCGGGCCTGAGGCTGCAAGGCGTGCTGGGATACGAAGGCCATTGCATGCTGGAGCCGGACCGGGCGGTGCGGGTTGAAAAGACGTTGGCGGCGAATGCGGCTCTCATCGACCTGGCGGACGCATTTGACCGCAGCGGTCTCGACACCACAATTGTGGCGGCGGGAGGCTTCGGTACGTGGGACATCACGGGCGCCAACGAGCGAATCACCGAGATCCACGCGGGCTCCTATATCTTCAATGATGCTTTCCATCGCAATCTGATGCCCGGGTTCGAGATGGCGCTGACGGTGGCGGCCACGGTCATATCGCGCACGGGCGATAGTGCCGTCGTCGATTGTGGGCGAAAATCAATCGGCATAGATCGGGCAGTGCCCGAGCTCATCGGAGATGTCGGCGAGATCAAGTTCGACCACGGCGAGTACGCGATCCATGAGGAGCATGTCGTGCTCAAACTGCGCGAGAACTCGGGCCTGGCGGTCGGCGATCGGGTCGAACTTCTGCCCGGATACTCGCCGACCACGGTGAATCTGTACGACATCTATTGCGTGGTCGAGGACGACGTCGTCATTGACGTCTGGCCGATCGAAGCTCGTTATGGAAGGAGCACCGTCGGAATCGGCCCGCATTGAGTTGGGTACACGGCGCAGCGGCTCGCTGCGTCCGAGGACGCATTCGCCTGCGATGTGTCGCTGGCGATAACGGGGAGGGGAACCATGGCAACCAACAGCACAAATCGCGGCTCGGCCGATTTCGTCGAGGCGGCGGGCAAGGACTACGTGGCGGTGACCGACTTGAAGGCCGGAGCGGTCGGGCTCGCGGGCGCGGTCATGCAGAACATCACGCATATCGCGCCGGCGATCGCCGCGTTCTTCTTCACCCAGACCCTGGTCAGTTTTGCGGGCGGACAAGCGCCGCTCGCCTATCTCGTCGGCCTCATCATCGTGATCCCGCTCGGCGTCTGCCTGATGGAGCTCGCCAGGAAATTCCCGTCGGCGGGCGGGTACTTCACCTATGTCAGCCGCACCTTGGGGCCGGCGATGGGCTTCCTCACCGGCTGGGTGTTCGTTCTCTACTCGCCGGTGGTGGCGGGACCGTCGCTCGCTGTGCTCGGCCAGATCCTGCAGGACGAGCTCGCCTCGAATTACGGTATCACCTTCCCGTGGTATGCTGCCGTCATCATCGGCATTCCGCTGGTGGCCTGGGCCGGCTACACCGGCATTTCGTTCTCGATCAAATGGATCGTGGTCGTCGGCCTGGCGGAATTCCTGATCGTGCTGGCGCTCGCCCTGACCGGTCTCGCCGATCCCGGCCCGGGCGGCTTCACCTTTGCAACCTTCACCACTTCGTTCAATCCCGGTGGCTTGGCGACAACCTCCGGATTCTTCATCGTTGTGGTTCTCACGGTGCAGGGATTGACCGGATGGGAGGCTGCGGTGCCGTTGGCCGAGGAGACCGAGAATCCCCGGCGCAATGTGCCGCGTTCGATCATGGCCTCGATCCTGATCATTGGCGTCATGCTGGTGATCGCCCAGTGGGGCCAGGTCATCGGCTGGGGCGTTGATGACCTGCCGAACCTGAAAACGTCGGCGGAAGTCCCGGGGCTGGTGATCGCGCACCGTGTCTGGGGTGGCGGGTGGTGGCTGACCTTGCTTGCCATGATCACGTCGGTCCTGGGCGCCAGCCTCGCCTGCCAGAACGTCGCGACCCGC
>JBGPMZ010000200.1:0-5536 GCA_041487255.1 Binataceae bacterium (SeqCode)
CATCGGCCTCGCCGATTCCGTCAGTCACTCCCGCGTACGCCTGGCCGATGAAATCGTAGCCGGCCTTGTACGAGAGCGGCCCGGTCTGCCCCGCCATCGAGATCGAGCACATGATGATTTTCGGATTCACCTTCTTAACGTCTTCATACGAAAACCCGAGGCGGTCGATGACGTGGGGCGCGAAATTCTCGACCACCACATCGACCCTCGGCAGCATCGCCATCACGATTTCGCGCGCGCCCGGCTTCTTCAGATCGATCGCGAAACTGAGCTTCGAGTGATTATGCTGCAGGTAGTAGGTGCTATGGCTGGTGTCCTTGAGCTCGGGGGCCTGGGGCTTGAGACCGCCGGCGCGCACGCGATCGCCCGCCGGCGCGAGCTCGAGCTTGATGACCTCGGCGCCCATCTCGCCCAGCAGCCGCGTGCAAGTCGGTCCCGCGACGAACTGCGTAAAATCGAGGACGCGATATCCTTCGAGCATGCGTGTCGTGTTTGCCATGGTCACTCTCCCGATACGATAGCCGGACCAACCGATACTACTGTCAACTCGCGGAAGCCGGGCGTGCGGCGCTCACTTGCCGAATACGTCGTCGACCAGCGCGGTGTCGAGATACTCGGTGATCTCCTTCACCTTGCCGCCGGCGATGCGGAAGATCTGGCAATAGCTGTTGTTGTAGGGTTTGCCACTCTTCGCCATCGACTTGCCGTGCGCCTGCATCGCCACATAGTCGCCATCCGCGATCAGATTGTAGGGCGTCAGCGCGATGCCGCCCTCGAGCGCGGCAGTCAGAGGCCCGAGCAGCTTCGCGGTCAGCTCCTGCTTGCCGTTGAAGGTGCCCGAGAATTTGGTCTTGCCCTGAAGCGTAAACTTCACGTCGTCGGCCATCGCGTCGAGGAACGCCGCGGCGTTGCCCTTGGCCAGTTCCGCGAACATGTTGCTGATGATTTGCTTGTTCTCTGCTGAACTCATGTGAGCACCTGCCTTCGCCGAAATCGCTTTTCAGTTGCGCGGAAGAACCACGTACTCGAAGTCGATCGGCTGAAGATTAATCCCACGAATCGGCGGCGCGATCCACCCTGCGAATTGACCCGGGCGCGTCTCCGGCTTCATCAGCGACGCGACGAGCTCCCGATCTACCCGCGTCGGAAGCCACTGCGATTGCTGCATCTGCCACTCGGTCGCAGAGACGATTTCCCCGGCCGGCGTAACGTTGATGCCGCGGAACTCGCCGATCGCGCGATGAAATCCGCGATGCGCCAGCTTCAACTCGAAATCCACGCCGGCTTCGCGAATAATCTTGTTCCATCGCGCCAGCGCGCGCTCGCAATCGCCGATGTAGGCATCGCGCAGCGTTTCGTTCAGCGCCAGCAGCGCTGGTTGCTCGCTCTCAACGATCGAGTTGCCCTCGGGCTTCATCACCATGCGAGTCGTAGTGGTCAGGCGATGATCGTCATCCTGATCGGTTTCCTTGAAGCGACCTTTCAAGCCGCTGCTGAAGTAGTTGGCAGCATTGGTCGAAAGCTCGGAGCCAAATAGATCGAGCGAGACCGAGAAGTGAAAATTCACGTATCGCTGAATGATGTCGAGATCGATTCCGCCGAATTTTCCAACCCGATCGGTGTTGTGCTGCTTCATCAGGTCGCAGGTCCGCGCGATCACGCGCCCGATGCCCGACTCGCCGACGAACATATGATGCGCCTCCTCGGTCAGCATGAAGCGGCAGGTGCGCGCGAGCGGATCGAAGCCCGACTCGGCCAGACTCGCGAGCTGGTACTTGCCGTCGCGATCGGTGAAGTGAGTGAACATAAAGTAGGATAACCAGTCAGGCGTCTGCTCGTTGAACGCGCCGAGGATGCGCGGGTTGTCAGCGCTGCCGGAGCGGCGACCGAGCAGAGCCTCGGCCTCTTCGCGTCCATCGCGGCCGAAGAAGGCGTGCAGCAGGTACACCATCGCCCACAGATGGCGGCCCTCTTCGACGTTGACCTGAAAGAGGTTGCGCAGATCGTAGAGTGACGGACAGGTTTTGCCGAGATGACGTTGCTGCTCGACCGAAGCCGGCTCGGTGTCGCCCTGGGTCACCACCAGGCGGCGCAAGACGGCGCGATGCTCTCCCGGGATCTCGCGCCACACCGGCTCACCCTTGTGCTCGCCGAATCCGATTCGCCGATCGGGCTCCTGCTCGGCGAGGAAAATTCCCCATCGATAGTCGGGCATCTTGAGGTAGCCGAACGTGGCCCATCCCTTTGCATCGACGGAGGTGGCGGTGCGCAGGTAGGCGTCGAATCCCTGGAAGCCCTCGGGACCCATCTCGCGCCACCATTCGAGGTAGCGCGGCTGCCATGCCTCCAGTGCGCGTTGCAGACGCCGGTCATCAGACAGATTCACATTGTTGGGAATCAGTTCGGAATAGTTGATGGACATTTATTCTCCGTTACTCAGACGCGGCGCGGATCGAAGTCGGGACGCTGCCCGGTGCCGTAAAGTTTTAGCGCGCCCTTCTCGCCGACCGCGTTGGGACGCTGGAAGATCCAGTTCTGCCACGCCGACAAGCGCGCGAAGATTTTCGACTCGATAGTTTCAGGACCACCGAAGCGCAGCGAGGCTTCCATCCCGGTGAGTGCGTCGGAGGAAAATGCGGCGCGCTCTTCGATCGCCAGGCGCACTTCGTCCTCCCAATCGATATCGTCGGGCGTGAAAGTTACCAAGCCGAGTTCCTCAGCCGGCTGAGTGCCAATCGACTCGCCGAGTCGCTCCCGCAACTCCTTTACGCGCTGCGGCTCCCGCAAGAATCGACTTTGCAGGCGCGAGAGCCCGTTGCACATCGGCAGCACACCGAAGTTCATTTCGCTCAGCCCGATGGTCGCGGCGGGAAGTTCATCGCCCTCGCGTTTGCCATTGAGCATATAGATGCGGTCGGCGGCGAGCGCCAATTCGAGCAGCGTTCCATGGAAACATGAGCCGGGCTCGATCAGTGCGAACAACGATCGCGAGCTGACGTCGATGCGCTTGAGCATGCGCTTGAGATACAGCCGGATTTCCCGGATGAGCCAGTTGTCCTCATGCGCGAGCAGCAGCGCGTCATAGGAACGAACATTTGCGATGTCGCCCTGGGTGCGGAAAATCCAACTGCGGATTGCTTCCTCGTTGGTGCGCAGATGGAGGATCGCGTCTTCCATTTCGCGCGCAATTGCGAGCGGCCAAAACTCGCATCCAGCAGCGTGCACGTCTTCCAGCCGCGATGGTGCCGGCTGCTCGGGTCCGTACACGGTGAAGGTCGCGGCAGAGTTTTCGCGATCGAGATGGATGCTCAGATGAGCATAACGAATGTGCGCATCGTCGAGACTGCGCGCGAGCGGTTTCAGCGCGATTCCTCGCTGGCCCAGCGGACGATCAGAATGTGCCGCAAATCCATTCGCCTTGCGCGCCGCAGCTTCGAGGAGTTGCGTGCGCGGCACCACCTCATCGACCAGCCGCCATTCGACCGCGCGCTTGCCGCGGACGCCTTCTTCGGTGGTGCAGAAAAAATCCGCCCGATCCCGCCGCACTCCGCGTTTGTCGATCAGCCTGGTAAGACCGCCGGTTCCGGGCAGGACCGCGAGCAACGGAAGCTCCGGCAACGAGACGCTGGTCGAGCCGTCGTCAGCCATCATTATGTAGTCGGTCGCCAGCGCGAGCTCGTAGCCGCCACCCGCGCACGCGCCGCCGATCGCGGTCAGGTAGACTTGCCGTGAATTTTGCGTCGCATCCTCGATGGCGTTGCGCGTTTCGTTGGTGAACTTGCAGAAGTTGACTTTGTGCGGATGGCTCGACTGGCCGAGCATCTTGATGTTTGCGCCGGCGCAAAACACGCGCTCCTTGCCGGACCTTATGATGACGCTGCGAACCTCCGGATGCTCGAAGCGCAGCCGCTGCACCGCATCATTCAGCTCGATGTCGACGCCCAGGTCGTAAGAGTTCAGCTTCAGCTCGTAGCCCGGCGCGAGGCCGCCGTTCTGGTCGACATCCATCGCCAGCGTTGCGACCGGACCGTCGAAGCTGAGCTTCCAGTGGCGGTACTTCGCGGGCTCCGTGCGAAAATCGATCATCGACAGTCACTCCGATTAGATGCTGCACTATATTGCATTGCGTCCCTCACGTGCAACCGAAAGCAATTCCTTGAGCGATCGGCGCGCCGTCTTGCCGCGGGTGTCGAGGTGCGCGTCGGCCTTCCGATAGAGCGGATCGCGCTGCGCGAGGATGCGGCGCATGTCGACCAGCGCCTCGCTGTCGCCGCTGCCTTCGACGCGATGATCGCCCTGCCGGATGACACGATCCCAATGCTCCTCGGGCGAGGCCTGTAGCCAGATCGTATAAAAGGAATCCAGCAGGCGTTCGAACGTCGCAGACTCGGAGACCATGCCGCCCCCGGTCGCGAGCACCACGCGGCTCTTACCGCCGATGATCCGCTCCAGCGCGCGCCGTTCGTGACGGCGATAGGCAGCCTGTCCGCCCAGGTCGAAAATCTCCTCGACGCTGACCGCCGCTTCCGCCTCGATCTCGCGGCTCATCTCGACGAATTCCCATCCGAGCTGCTTCGCCAGCATCGAACCGAGGGTGGTCTTACCAGCGCCGCGCAATCCGATCAGGGCGATGCGCTCGGCTCGGCCGACACGATCCCCGAAACGCTGCGCAAGGATCCTCGACGCCTCGGCAAGTTCAGCCCCTTCGAGTCGCCTGATGCGCTCGACCAGCAGCTTGTACTCCACCGCCCGCGGCGCCTCATCGCTCACCAGTTCGGCCACCGGAACGTCAATCGCCGTCGCAAGCCGCCGCATCAGCACAATCGAAAAGTTGCCGCGTCCGCTTTCCAGCTCGGCCAGGTAGCGCTCCGAGATTCCGGAGTCATGCGCGAGCATGCGGCGCGACATGCCGTGGCGTGCGCGCGCATCGCGGACCCGCTCGCCGAGCATTTTCAGGTAGCGATCGTCGCTGGTCTTCGCGCGCCGCGGGACAGCTGCGACGGCGCCGTTGCCATTCGCACGCGGAGTCCGTTGAACTAGTGCACGCCTTGCCACGGGATGCACTATAATGCCGGTCCTCCGGCGGACGCCAGCCCGCTATTTGAGAGAAGCGAGCTTGGCGAAGCCGGCTTCGAGGTCCTCGATCAGGTCCTCGACGTTCTCCAAACCAGCATGGACGCGGACCACCCAGCGGTCCTGATCCTTCGTAACATCTCGATAGGTTTTCAGCCTGAATGGCGACACCAGGCTTTCGTAACCGCCCCACGAACCGCCCATCCCGAACAGCTTCAACGATTCGAGCATCGCGGCGAGCGCCGCGCGCGTCACCCAAGGCTTCAGACGGAAGGAGAACAAGCCCGACGCTCCAAGAAAGTCGCGCTTCCATAGCGCGTAGCAGGGATCGCTTTCCAAAGCGGGATGATAAACGTGCTCAACCTCCGGCTGCGTCGCGATGTAGCGCGCGAGCGCGAGGCCGTTGCGATGATGCACCGGCAGACGCGCGGCCAGCGTGCGCAACCCGCGCAGCGCCAAATAG
>JBGPMZ010000201.1:0-5510 GCA_041487255.1 Binataceae bacterium (SeqCode)
CACATACCGATCGGTATGTTCACGGCTTTTTCGGGCATGGGGCGTTGAGAAATCGCGTTTTGCGACAGATTTCGCAGTTTCGCGAGCTTATTGTACTAGTTCGGTATCGCTAGTCAGATGCGAGGTGCTGCTCGCGTGAGCTAAGTGTTCAAAAGATCGGCAGCGCATATGTCTCATCGTGGAACGCTCCACCCAGCATCAGTGCAGTTCAGGCAGATTCAGAATCACGTCCCAGCTTTTTTTCGGCGCATCATCAATCGTGCGAATGCCCACATGATTGAGCCGTTCGAGCTCGCCCGTGAACAGCGACACATCATGCAGCAGCGCGAGCGAGACGAACTCGAACTTAGCCCCGTGCGTGAAGTCCGGAAGCCGCGCAAAGAAGGCCGCCTGAATCGTCTCATTAGCGGGAGGCGCGGAACTCCATCCGATTTCGGAAATTCCGACGCGCTGGGTCGGAAGATACTTTCTAACCGAGGAATAGTAGTCGTCGGGGACCTTTGCCTTGGAAGGATCGCCGAACGCGTCGGGATAGCTGGTGATGGAGTAGATATCGACGCTGTCCGCGAATTGCTTAAACATGTCGAACTGCTGATGTGCACGCATCACTTCCCACTGAAAGCTGATCGTCACGGTCTGTTGCGGATACTTCTTCTTCACCGCCGCATAGGCCTCTTGCGCAAGGCTCACGAAGGGCGCGAACTCTTTTGGATTTGCTTCGAGGAAGTTGATCTCAGTTGCGAGGCCGAGAACATCCGGCTTCACCGCGGCAAGCTTCAGCATCTCCTCGACATACGCGCGGCGGACCTCGACATCCGCAAAACCCTTACCCGCCAGCGACTTTGGCAGATCCGGCTCCTTGCGCTCATTGGATAGCGTGGTCGGACTGAGCCAGAGCTGGAACTTGAGGCCGCGTTGTTTCGCCCACTCGTGCACGACAGCGAATGATCCCGCAGGTGGTGGCGAACCCCATTGAAAAATCCAGGTAACGTGACTGCCGATCTGCGCGGCCTGGTCGAAGAAGACGTTGAAGTCGCGATCCGAGAAATACGGAAAATGCGCCGGCGACAGCGCCACTCCCACGATAGTGTCCTTAGCCGATGCGCCCCGCGCTGACTCCATTGACCCGCTCCCTACAAGCATCAGCGCAAATGTCGCACTTGCGATTTGACGCAGCTTCAGCGCTCGTAAATTCTTCGCTCCGTCCATCATTCCCCACCGGCTGGATACGTGTTACACCATTCGACCGTCCCGTAAGAGTTCCACATAGCAGCGTTGGAGAGAAACGATGCGGATTAACCTGACCCTCAACGGACAGCGCCGCGAGGATGAAATCGAGCCGCGAATGCTGCTGGTCCACTATCTGCGCGAGGTCGCGCAACTGACCGGCACCCACGTCGGATGCGAGACCTCGATATGCGGGGCCTGCACCATTCATCTCAACGGTCAGGCCGTCAAGTCATGCACCATTCTCGCGGTGCAGGCGGACGGCAGCGAAATCACTACCATCGAGGGTCTCGCGAAAAACGGCCAGCTCCATCCGATGCAGGAAGGCTTTTGGGAAGAGCACGGCCTTCAATGCGGATATTGCACGCCGGGCATGATCATGTCGGCTACTCATTTGCTCAAGAACAACCCGAGTCCTACTGACGATGAGATTCGCGGCGCGCTCGAGGGTAATCTGTGCCGCTGCACCGGCTATCAGCACATCGTAAAGGCCGTGCAGAACGCGGCGAACAAGATGCGCACCTCGAAGGCCGCCTGACGCCACGCGGAGGACACTACGATGCCGATCATTCCCAAATTTGTTGGCGAACGAATCAAGCGGCGCGAAGATCCGCGGCTGATCTCAGGCACCGCCACCTACGTCGACGACATCAGGCTGGTCGGGATGCTCTCGGCCGTGGTCATGCGCAGCCCCTACGCGCATGCGAAGATCAACTCCGTCGACCTGAGCAAAGCGCGCGAAGCCGGCGGGGTCGCATGCGTGCTCTCTGGCGAGGATCTCAAGGGCAAGATCGGCCCGGTGCCGTGTGTCGCCCCCGTCGAGCATGTGCCGTTTCATCCCGTGCTGGCCATCGGCAAGGTGCACTTCGTCGGGGAGCCGGTGGTCGTCGCGGTCGCTTCCGATCCCTACCAGGCGCAGGATGCGCTCGATCTCGTCGAGGTCGACTACGACATGCTCGAAGCGGTGGTCGATCCCGAGAAGGCTCTGCAAGCCGGCGCGCCAATCATCCATGAAGAGTTCGGCACCAACCTCGTCACCCGCGCGGAGGTTCCCAATCCCGCCGTCGCCGAGGCGATGAAGAAGGCCGACAAGATCATCAAGTTTCGCATCGTCAACCAGCGCCTCGCCCCAGCGCCGATGGAGCCGCGCGGCGTGGTCGCGCAGTGGCATGCGGGCATGCAGCAGCTCACCGTATGGTCCTCGACGCAGATACCACATCTGCTGCGATCGCAACTCGCTGAGCAGCTCAAGATCGGAGAGAACAAGCTTCGCGTCATCGCACCAGAAGTCGGCGGCGGTTTCGGATGCAAGCTCAACGTGTACGCGGAGGAGGCGCTGGTCGCTTACCTCGCGATGAAGCTGAATCGTCCGGTGAAGTGGATCGAGCGCCGTCGCGAGAATCTCGCCGCTACCATTCATGGACGCGATCAGATCGCTTACCTGGAAATCGGCGCGAACAAGGACGGTGAAGTCCTCGCGATGAAGGGCAATTTCGTCTGCGATATGGGGGCTTACTTGCAGCTTCTTACGCCTGTGATTCCGAGTTTCTCGGGGCTCATGATGACCGGATGCTACAAGATTCCCGCGCTCAGCTTCGAGCAGGTGCTGGTCTTCACCAATAAGATGTCGACCGACGCCTATCGCGGCGCAGGCCGTCCCGAGGCCGCGTTCATCGCCGAGCGCACGATGGAGATGGTCGCGGCGGAGTTCGGCCTCGATCCTGCCGAGGTGCGGCGCAAGAACTTCATTCCCAAGGAAGCTTTTCCGGCGCCGACGGCTGGCGGCCTGGTTTACGATTCGGGTGACTACAATCTTGCGCTCGACAAGGCGCTCGAAATGGTCGACTACAAAAAGATGCGTGCGGAGCAGGACGCCGCGCGCAAGAACGGACGCTACATCGGAATCGGAATCGCCTCATACGTCGAGATCTGCGGCATCGGGCCGTCATCGCTGCTACCGCCCAAGCTGAAGGGCGGCGGATGGGAAAGCTCCGCGGTCAGGATTGAGCCCGATTCGAAAATCACGGTGCTCACCGGTGTCTCACCGCACGGCCAGGGACAGGAGACCACCTTCGCGCAGATGGTGGCCGACGAGTTCGGCGTCGACATCGATGATGTCAACGTCGTGCATGGCGATACCGCTATAGTGCCTTACGGCATCGGCACCTTTGGCAGCCGCGGCACCACGGTCGGCGGTCCCGCGCTGATGATGTCGGTGGTCAAGCTGCAGGACAAGATGAAGAAGATCGCCTCGACGATGATGGAGGCGCCGCCCGACCAGCTCACCTTCGTCAATCGCACGGTAGCCCTCATCAGCGATCACTCGAAGTCGATTCCGCTGCAACAGGTCATCGACGCGGCCTACGGATACAAGACGCCGATTCCAGGCGTCGAGCCTGGCCTCGATGCGACCAGCTTCTATGAACCATCGGCATGCACCTTCCCGTTCGGCACTCACATCGCGGTAGTCGAAGTAGATCCTCAAACCGGCAAGACGACCTTTTTGAAGTACGTCGCGGTTGATGATTGCGGAAAGATACTCAGCCCGCTGCTGGTCGAGGGCCAGGTCCACGGTGGCATCGCACAGGGAATCGCGCAGGCGTTGTACGAGGAAGTGGTCTACGACGAAAACGGTCAGCTCGTCACCGCCAGTTTCATGGACTATGCGGTACCCAAGGCCGACATGCTCCCACACTTCGATCTTGGGTCGACGGTGACGCCCTCGCCGGTGAATTCGCTGGGAGTGAAAGGTGTCGGCGAAGCGGGAACTATCGGATCGACACCGTGCGTCTACAACGCCGTGCTCGACGCGCTCAGGCCGTTCGGAATTCGCGACCTCAACATGCCGCTCAAGCCGGAAAGAGTCTGGAGCGCAATTCGTAACTCCAAAAAGATATAAGAGAAAGGCGTAGGGAAGGCCTACAACATGTTTCCAGCAGCATTCGACTATCACCGCGCCGGTTCCGTGAAAGAGGCGCTCGCGATGCTCAAGCAGTACGGCGATGACGCCAAGTTGCTGTCGGGCGGACACAGCCTGATCCCGATGATGAAGCTGCGCCTCGCGCAACCATCGCATCTCATCGATATCGGCGCGGTGCGCGAGATGTCCGGGATTCGAGAGGAAGGCGGCAAAATCGTCATCGGGGGCGCGACCGTGCACGCGGCGATCGAAACTTCGCCAGTGGTGAAGCAGAAACTTGGACTGTTGTCGGATTGCGCGCACGTGATCGGCGACGTGCAGGTGCGCAATCGCGGCACCCTCGGCGGCAGCCTCGCACATGCGGACGCGGCGGCAGACTACCCGGCGGCGGTCCTCGCTCTCGAGGCCGAGATCATCGCTGAAGGCGAGGCCGGCAGGCGTACGCTGAAGGCCGAGAATTTCTTCGTCGATCTGTTCACCACTGCGATGCAAGCGGGCGAAATTCTCACCGCGGTGAGCTTCGCGCCGATTCCACAAAATGGCGGCTATGCCTACATCAAGCATCGCCAGCCGGCATCCGGATTCGCGCTGGTCGGGGTCGCGGCGCTCGTCACGATGAAGGGCAACAACTTCGACAAGGTGCGCGTCGGCGTCACCGGCCTCGCGGCGAAAGCGTTTCGCGCCACCGCCGTTGAGAACGCGCTCGCCGGCAAGGGCCGCGATGCGATCGAGGCAGCCGCCGCGCATACCACCGATGGCATCGATCCGCTCGGGGACATCCATGCCTCCCCGGACTTCCGCGCGGAGCTCGCACGGGTCTACACGCGCCGCGCACTCGAGCAAGCGGCCTCGAGAGCGAAGGCCTAGGAGAACATTCCTCTACCGACCAACCCGCGCCCGATATGAAAATTGCCGGCGAACAGACTCTCTCCGCCTCGCGTGAACAAGTGTGGGAGCTTTTCAACGATCCGGATCGGCTCTCGAAGCTGGTCCCCGGGCTGGAGAAGCTCGAGGTGCTGGGCCCCGACGACTTCGCAGGTGCCATCAATGTCGGGATCGCGGCGGTCAAAGGCACCTACACCGGAAAGATCAAGCTCGAAGACAAGCGCGCACCCGAGCATTACAAGATGCTGATCGACGGCAAGGGCAAGATGGGATTCGTCAAAGGCTCCGGCACGCTGGACCTGATAACGAAGGGACCGAACGAAACCCTCGTAAAGTACTCGGGCGACGCGCAGGTGGGTGGGCCGCTGCAGCAAGTCGGTCAACGGCTCATCGATAGCGCTGCGAAAATGATATTGGGTCAGTTCTTCGCGGCTGCGGAGGCCGAGGTGCAAGCGCGCGCGCAGGGCACCGTCGCGCG
>JBGPMZ010000202.1:0-5509 GCA_041487255.1 Binataceae bacterium (SeqCode)
ATCCGGGTCGAAGAAGCCGCCCGCCCCGAGGTCGGCCCCAGCGATATCCTGGTGCGCGCCCGCGCATGTGGAATCTGCTCCGGCGACATCATGCCGTGGTACATCCGGCGTAAGGCAGGCGCGGTGCTCGGCCATGAGCCGGTCGGCATCGTCGAGGAAGCGGGATCCGCGGCGCATGCGTTCAAGCCCGGCGATCGCGTCTTCGTGCATCATCATGCGCCATGTTTTGCGTGCGCGGCGTGCCGGCGCGGCGAGTATGTGCAATGCGCGACCTGGCGCGCCACGAAGATCGATCCGGGTGGGATGTCCGAATACTTTCTTGTCAGCGCGACCAATCAACGCGACACGCTGAAGCTGCCCGATACAGTCGGCGATGCGGACGGCGTGCTGGTCGAGCCCGCGGCATGCGTGGTGAAATCGCTCAAGCGCTCGTCGCTCAAGCCCGGCGAATCGATCCTGATAATCGGGCTCGGCATCATGGGCATGATGCACGTGAAGATGGCGCGCCATCTCGGCGCCGGCACCATTATCGGGGCGGATCTTTTCGCGCAGCGCGCAAATCGCGCGCTCGAGCTCGGCGCCGATCGCGCGATCGTGGTTTCCGGCGACAACCTGGTCGAACAGGTGCGCGAGGTGACCAACGGTGCGATGGCGGATGTGGTGATCGTCGGTCCCGGAACCAGCAAAGCGATCGCGACCGGAATCGCGGCGGCCGGCAAGGGCGCGACCGTGGTGCAATTCACCGCGACACCGCCTGACGACGAGTTAATCGTTCGTCCGCACGATTTGTATTTCAATGAGACGAAGCTGGTACCGAGTTACTCATGCGGCCCCGATGATACTCGAATTGCGCTGGACCTGGTCGAGCGAGGAGTGATCAGCGCACGCGAGCTGGTCACGCATCACTTTCCGCTCGCGAAAATTTCCGACGCGTATGCCACCGCGCAAAAGCCCGAAGCACTCAAGGTAGTCGTAACCTTCGGCGAATGAGAGGCCCGCGGTAGCCCAGATGGATATTCATCCTAGTGATATTCTGCCGCTTCTGCTGGGTTTGTTTATGGTGGTCTTCAACCGCTTTGCGACGCACACTGCGGTTGAGTCCCATATTCAACTGATAGGCACACGAATACGCGATCCGGAAACAACCAAGCGGGTGGGCAGGTCGTTCTTTGTGATCACGACCCTCGTTTCAGTATTGTCGCGATTGTCCTAGGGTGACGCGCCGGCGCGTCAGCAGACGACTTGCTCGCGACCAAGTTCTACCGATGCCCTGAATCGCGGCAGCGGCACTTCGGACCGCGCGCGGCTATATTGCAAGCGCGGGGAAATCTTCATAAATTCGGCGTCGTTGCGGGTCTTCCACAAACAAACTCGCGTCCACGGGGAGAGATCGCGCAAACAACAAGGGGGCACTCGCTAACGCGAGCACCCCCTTTTTCCAAACTGACTAACCGGCGTTACGGAGTTGCTGGTGCAGGAGCGGGAGCCGGAGCAGCCGCGCCACCTTCGGCCGGAGCGGGTGCAGCAGCGCCGCCTTCGGCAGGAGCGGGAGCAGCAGCGCCTTCACCCTCGGGCGCAGCGGCCTTCTTGTGGTGCCGATGGCTCGGCTTCTTTGCGCCTGCCATGGTCTTGGCTGCGATCGCTTCGGCGCGATCAGCCGCCGCCTTCGCATCGCTGGCCGCCTGTTCTACGCGGCTGGCAGCAGCCTGAGACTGAGCTGCCGACTGCTGCGACTTGGTAGCAGCAGCTTCGGCGCGCGAGGCAGCCTGATCAGCGCGATTGGCCGCGTTGACGGCGCGCTGCGCCGGATCCGGCTGGCCGGACGAGCATCCTGCCGCAAACGAAAGGGCCAACGCAGCCCCGGCAGCCAACCCAACAAGTTTAGAGGTTTTCATGATTAACCCTTCCATTCTGTCCTCCTAAATAAAACTTGCGCGGCAGCCCAGTGTCATAAGCAACCGCGCCAGAACCTACCTTTTGTCTCATAACAATGTCGAGCATGCAAGTGTTTGGGATACGAAATCCTACTTCGATGAGAGGTTCAGCATTAGTGAATCACATCTATGGTGTTATCACGCAGAGTAGTTACCCACCTGATTGCTTGTTGACTAATGACCCACCAAGTCTGTTTTGCGCCTTCCCAAACCACCCGCATCGCTAAAAATCACCGCCCATGTCATCCATGCCGCCCATTCCTCCCATTCCGCCCATGCCACCCATTCCGCCCATACCTCCCATGCCACCCATCGGAGGCATTCCCATCGGGGCGGCCTTGCGAGGCTTTTCTGCTACCGCCGCTTCAGTGGTGATGAGCAGCGACGACGCACTGACCGCATTCTCCAGCGCGCTGCGCACAACTTTGGCTGGATCGATGACACCGGTGTCGTTGAGCTTTTCGAAAGTGTCAGTGCGAGCGTTGAAACCAAAGTCATCCTTCCCTTCCATCACGGAGTTGAAGACAACTTCGGGTTCGCGTCCGGCGTTAGCGGCAATCTGACGGAGCGGTTCGCCCATCGCGCGCGCGACGAGAGCCGCGCCGGCTTTGCGCTCCTCGGGGAGTCTCAAATCGAGCACCGCTTTCATCGCGCGAACTAGCGCGACGCCGCCGCCGGGCACGACGCCCTCCTCGACCGCGGCGCGCAACGCATGCACCGCATCATCGACGCGCGCCTTTTTCTCCTTCATTTCCACTTCAGTCGCGGCGCCAACCTTGAGCACCGCAACCCCGCCGGTGAGCTTCGCGAGGCGCTCCTGAAGCTTTTCCTTGTCGTAATCCGAGGTGGTGTCTTCGATCTGTCGGCGAATCTGTTCGATGCGGCCCTGGATGTCCGCCTTCTTGCCGGCGCCGCCGATGATGGTGGTGTTATCTTTATCGAGCACCACCCGGCGCGCCTTTCCGAGCTGATTGAGTTTCACACCCTCCAATTTGAGGCCCAACTCTTCCGCGATGACTTCGCCACCGGTGAGGATCGCAATGTCCTCCAACATTTCCTTGCGCCGATCTCCAAACCCAGGCGCCTTGACCGCAGCGACCTTGAGCGCGCCGCGCAACTTGTTGACGACCAAGGCCGCGAGCGCCTCGCCGTCGACGTCTTCCGCGATGACCAGCAAGGGGTGCCCCCCTTGCACAATTTGCTCGAGCAAGGGGATGATTTCACGCAGGCTGGAAATTTTCTTTTCGTGCAGCAGGATGACCGGCTCCTCCAGTTCGACATTCAGCCGTTCCGGGTTGGTCACGAAATATGGCGAGAGGTAGCCGCGATCGAAAACCATTCCCTCGACCAGATCGAGGGTAGTTTCGAGGCCGCGACCTTCTTCCACCGTGATGACGCCTTCCTTGCCGACCTTCTGCATCGCATCCGCGATGAGTTTGCCAAGCACCGAATCGTCATTGGCCGCGATGGTGGCGACTTGCTCCATCCGCTCGCGATCCTTAATCGGTTTGGACATCTGCTTGATGGCTTCGCGTGCCGCCTTCAGGGCGATATCCATTCCGCGCTTGATTTCCATCGGTGCGAGACCGGCCGCCAGCAGCTTGATGCCCTCACTGACCATCTCCTGCGCCAGCACGGTTGCGGTGGTGGTGCCATCACCGGCGACGTCGCCGGTCTTCTGGGCGACTTCCCGGATGATCATCGCGCCCATATTTTCGAAGCGATCCTCGAGTTCGATTTCTTTGACTACTGTGACTCCGTCCTTGGTGATTAGCGGCGCTCCGAACGATCGCTGGATAAGAACGTTGCGGCCCTTGGGTCCGAGCG
Organism: Binataceae bacterium (SeqCode); assembly: GCA_041487255.1. GTDB lineage: Bacteria > Desulfobacterota > Binatia > Binatales > Binataceae > DATGKG01. Next base: position 3,762 of record JBGPMZ010000202.1, read on the forward strand.
TAACGCGCGCAGCCTGCGCGACCAGGTTGGCGCCGCGAACAATTCCGGCGCGTGCTTTCTCGTGAAGCTCAACCGTTTTGGCTGACATGGATTTCCGTCTCCGTTAGATTCGCTTCGGCCCGCCGCAGCCAGCCTTGGCAGTTAGATTTTCTATTCGACGCAGTTGTGAAAAATTTCGAAGTCCCGGCGCTGACGTACTGCTACGCCGCGGGACAGCTCACAACTTAAGCACACGACGACATTTTGCAAGGGTTTCGTTCTATCGTCATCGCAAGGGCTTTCGGAGCCATCGACCAAATGCCACTATGAGGTTTCGCAAGTCCTCATCCCCTCGGAGGTCAGGCTTTCGGGTGTACAAAGGCAACCAATCTGAGCTGACAGTCTCGTATCTCGCGATAACGTTCGCGCTCGTAGCCGCAGCGTTGACGGTATTGCCCGCCATCTCGAACGCCGCCAACCGATCCGCTTCGTCATCCACGGTGGGCGATCCGGCGCGCGCGCAGGAACGGGATGACAGCGTCCCCGACGAAGACGCAGTCCCGACCGCGCAAGTCGAAAAGTATATCGCGGTGTATGCCGCGATGCAGAAGAATCATGGCCTCAGCGTCGAGCAGGCCGCCTCGAGGCAGGGACTTACCGTCGATCAGTTCCGCACTCTCGAGGATAAAATCGAACGCAATCCGATCGTTCACCAGCGGGTGCTCGACGCCTTGAAGGCATCCACCCGCGGTGGCAAAGCCGCTGCGCCGGAATCCAGCAAGACCAAATAGATGCTCGCCTGATTCCCGACCCTGCGAAATGGCGAAACTGAAAAGCGGGAGGATTACTCCTCCCGCTCTAGCTTCAAAATCGCTGCGAAAGCTTACTTGGTGACCGAGGTGGAGAAGGCGGCCTCGAGACGCGACACCGCGTCATTGGCCCGCCGAACCGCATCCTCAGCGCCTGAAGCTGCGTTCTCCGCCTGCTTCGCCGCCGCATCAGCCTGTCCCGCCGATGTTTCTGCTGCCTGCGCGGACGCTTCGGCCTTGGTCGCGTCGGCTTCCGCCTTGTCGCCGGCCGCATTGATCGTCTTCATGTCGGGACCGCAGCCGGCAATCATCGCCGCGATCGAGAGCGCTCCGAGCAGACTTGCTAACGTCTTCATCCTAACTCACCTCCTGGTATTACCGGGTGCGAACCATTTCTTGTCTAGTGCCGGTTCTTGTCTAGTGATCGTCCGCGGATGACGGCCAAATACAGCAAGGCCGCTTACTTCGCAAAAACTCGCTCATAGTTACAAATCGATTTGGGCTGCGCAAGGTGCATCAGCAGGATTATGCTCGCGCCGTTTGCGAAATCGCGCCAGTTGCCGGCAGATCGCGGCTCTAATGACTGCGGGATTTGGCTTCACCACCGCTTCATCGTGCCGTCCGGCGATCTGAACTTTGAATGAACATCGACGATACGCACCTTAGACGCAAGCGTATCGAGCACCTCAAGCGCAAAAACGGACTACACATTCCTCCTTGGCGACTAGGGTGACTTGAGCTTTGTCGACCATTCGTCGCTGATCCCCTGACCAGTTGTGTTACAAAGTCCATTTTGGTACATGGTGGTGCGCGTACGCATTTTATGCCCATAGAACACATTTCCAGCACTTTTAGGGCACCAACGCAGAAAAGAGGAGGATCTTCTTGTCGAGCCAAAGTATCAGAGTTCGTGGTTATGCAGGCCTTGCCATTGTCGGAGCCTTTATTTTCAGTCTCGCC
>JBGPMZ010000203.1:0-5505 GCA_041487255.1 Binataceae bacterium (SeqCode)
GCCTTACCTACGCCTCCGGAGCCGGTCGGAACGTGGATGACCGATGCGTCCTCGACCATCGTAGCCAACGATTCCTCGACATCGTGGCTGGTGAATTCACCCGCCAGATGCGCGAGCCATAAACGCACGTGGTCTTTCGCACTCACGTCCAGATCCTCCTATACCCGAACTACCAACGACTTCAGTCCTCGAAACCGCCCCATGCTACGCCACTCCGGCTCGATCCCGGTGAGCTGGATGTTTGGGTAGCGCGCGACGATTGCGTTGATCGCGGCCTGCGCCTCGAGACGCGCGAGACTGGCGCCGAGGCAGTAGTGGATTCCCATCGAGAACGCGAGATGCTCATTGTCGGTGCGCGTGATGTCGAAGCGATCGGGATCGGGAAATCGCGCTGGATCGCGGTTTGCCGCGCCGAAAAGCACGGTGACGATATCGCCCTTGCGAACGGTCTTGTCACCGATTTGAAGGTGTTCGAGCGCTTCTTGCGGCGAGGGCGCTTGGGTGGGCGACTCGTAGCGCAGCATTTCCTCCACCGCGCTGGCGATCAGCGCGGGATTCTCGCGCAGCTTCGCGAGTTCATCCGGATGCCTCAGCAACACGAGCATTCCGTTCGCGATCAGGCTCCGGGTGGTCGCGTGACCCGCCGCAAACAAAGTTTCCACCATCGAAAGGACTTGCTCGGCGGACAGTTTGCGTCCGTTTTCCTCGGCCACCAGGATTGCGCTCAAGAGATCGTCGCCGGGAGTGCGCATACGCTCATCGACGAGGCGGACGAAGTAGTCATTGAAGCGGCTCACCGAGCGGCTGCCCTGCTCCATCATTTCGGGAGTGCGCACGATACCGCGCGAGACCACTATGCCATCGACGAGTTCGCGCAGTTGCTCCCAGTCCTGCGCAGGCGCACCCAGCATCGCCGCGATCACATCGGCGGGAATCGGATAAGCGACGTCGGCGACGATATCGATTTCGCTGCGCCCCGCCAGCGCGTCGAGTTTCGCGCGCACGATTTCCTCGGTGGCCGGGCGCATCCGCGCGATCGCAGCGGGACTGAAGGCCTTCCCAAACACATTTTTCATCCAGGTGTGCTCGGGCGGATCGGTGAATGCGAGTTCATGCGCCTGGAACCCGAAGATCGGCTCGTCGCCGAACTTCGCGCGCATGCTCTGAAGGTAGGTCGCCCGGCTGAAGCGCCGATCGCGCAGATACGCGACCGCGTCGCGATGACGGGTTAGCACCCATCCGTGCATGAACTCGCTCCAATGAACCGGATCGTCGGAGCGGAGTTGATGATAGTACGCATAGGGATCGGCGTAGCCCGGCAGCGTCGGGTCACAATCCTCGGGAAAATGCAGATCGACGGAGGCCATTTCCCGGCCATCATCCTTCAGTACGTGGTGAGCCGCAAGAATGGAGACCCGCGCGCACGCCGCACTCAGTGACAGGAGTCGACTACTATTTCGACTCGACGATTCTTCTGGCGTCCCTCCGGATTGTCGGATCCATCGGGCTTCGTGTTGGGTGCGACCGGCCGCGTCTTTCCGTATCCTTTGATAGGTGTCGATTCGGGCAGGAACTTGTGACTTACCAGCCATCGCTTCACCGCGTCGGCGCGCCTCTCACTCAGGCGCTGATTGTAATCAGCCGATCCGATGGAGTCGGTGTGACCTTCGATTGTCGCGGGATGACTGCCAAGCTTGCTGATCTCGGGACCGAGCGCGTTCAGAGTCTCTTCGGCATCGGGACTTAGATCGGACTTATCAAAAGCGAATAGCGCGTCAGCGCCGACATTGAGGCGATGCTGACATCCGGCGTCCTCTCGCTTGATGGCCTGGATTCCCTTGAGGACCTGGATCTCGCCGGGTTTCTGCCATGGTCCTTTCGGCTGCTGGATCTCGCCAGGAACTTGCCAGGTGCCTTTGGGTTGCTGAATCTCTCCGGGTTTCTGAATATCACCAGCCGAGCAGGGGTGAACGAGCAGTAGTATTGAACCTGTCGTAACCAGCAGAGCCAGACGGCGTCGCCACTTTCGATAGTATGTAAGCTCGGCCATTCTCGTGACCCTTTACTCCAGGACCGTTCCAGCTGGCAGCTGGACCGCTGGTTGAGCGCCTACACTCAGCCCATCGCGCACACGAACCGGCGCAATTGCGGTTCGGTAAACGACAATCGCCAGGAGGGTAACCGCGACTCCAGCGATAACATCGGTCAAATAGTGATGCCCCATGAACGGGATGGAGACCAGCATCAGCGCATTGAGCGCCGCGACCGGGATAAAAGTCTTACACGGCGGGCGATGAACGTAGACGAAGATCAGTCCCAGCACCGTATGAAAGGACGGGAACGCGACAATTCCCTTCATGTGCCATAGCGCCGTGCTAGTCATCGATCCATCGCGGACTTTGAGGAGAGCGGAAGTCCATTCCGGCAGATGGCCCGCAGTCATCGGTCCGAGCGCGGGAACGAAACCCGAGAGCGCTACCGTCGCGCTCCCCGCGATCATCGTAATCCATAGCAGCTCGCGATTGCGGCGCGTGCTGTTGGTGAGCGCCAAGAATGCAACTGAAGCGAAACCTTGAAAGAAGATGCTGTTGTAACCGGGGAACAGAATTGTCGTCGCGATCCGATGAACGTGAATGAAGGTAGCCCACGGGAACCAGTGGAACCCTATCGACTCATCGAGCGCGGATAGCTGCGCATCGCGTAGCGGGAAGCGCATCGTCGCGGCGAGGTAGGAGTAAATGTTTAGGACGACCGGAAAGACCAGCCAGAGGGCTAGATAATGCCCAAGGTCGCGAAGGCGGCGATTGCGCCCATTGGTTCCGTAGTAGAACCCAATCGCCAGCAAGACACCGATTAGCAAGGTCGCTTCCGGAAGTCCCTGGAAGCGGAAGCCTATGCGCCACGCCCAGATGCAATCGATCGCGCCTACCAGTGCGACGGTCAGCCAAGCCCATTCGAGCCTGTCGCCGGCATCTCGGTCGCCGATGCGCCCCCCATTGATCATGGCTTTCTCAGCTATGCGGAAGGGCGGACGCAGCGCGATGCGCCGAAAACGGTTCAATTCCGAAAATCAGTTTGCGATAGGCTACCGGCGGCAATTTCGAACGAACTGCCGCCGGCATTCTGTTTTCGGTTTGCGTTGGGCTAGAGGTTACCGTCGACCGAGGTGAGCAGGCCGGTAATTGCGGTACCCATCGTCTTGTAGCCGCCATACACCACCACCGCCACTGCCGCGAGGATCAATGCGTACTCGGTCATCGTCTGACCTCGCTGCCAGTTCTGAGCCTTCACAAACATTTTGGTGATAAAGTTCATTCCCCTGTTCTCCCTTAACCATGCCCCCGAAGGTGGCGATTGCGAAACGCACATGGTCCGAAGCGGTAGGCAGCATCTCCCATGCCAACCGAAACCAAGGAAAAAGCCCGCAATTTTATGGCAAAATCCAAGGCCAAGCCGGAAATCGTTGCGGCCGAGCAACGAGGCCGTAGCATCTCGAAAGCTCCGGCATCCAGCTTAGCGATAAGGTTTTGCTACAAAATGGCGGATGGCGGCCGCAAGCTGCAAAAGCGGCATGAACGCGACGTGAATCAATTTGCCGAACGGCAGCCAAAGCATCAGCAGCTCGACGGCCAGCAGATGACCGCTTAGAAGCAGTGCGTAGGGACCAACCGCTGGCGCGCCGCCCACGTGGGGATAGCTCATCAGTCCGGTCAGCATCGCGACGAAAACCACGCTCCAGGTGAAGTAGTCATCGAAGGCCGAAAAAATACTCGGCTCCGGCGTCGTCACGCGATGAATCAGAACGGCAACCATCGACCCGAGGGAGATGACAGCGGCGACAAGAACGAGCGCGATCGGAAGACCCGGCCATTCGAGGCCGGTGAGCGCGCGTATGAAAAGGATGTGCGGCGCGAAGCCGAACATTACTATCAGCAATCCGGCGTGCATCGCGTAGCTGTCGATTTGCCATCGCCGATCCGGCACATGAAGTCCCTTGCGCGCCCAGTGGAGGTCGCGCTCGCTGCGGCGCAGCGCGAAGTCGGCGGCGCGCCAGAAGCATCCCGCTATCATCACTACCAGGGCCCAATGCAGACCGGGGCCACGCGCGAAATCAAGCAGGCTCATCGCGGCTCCCTTCGCGCGCGATGCGACGGCGGCGGCGAAAAACCGCGCCGGTGAAAATTCCCGCGAGGATTCCCCCGCCCGTCGCGAAGCCCCACGTGCGGCGATTGTTCCACGGCACCACGTACGGTGGCGCCAGCTGCGAGGTACGGCTCATCTGCGTCATGACGAGATGACAGTCGAAGCATGCGAGCTGCCGCGCGCCGTGGGTTGCGCCATGCCAGAACGCCTCGTCATGACAGTTCATGCAGGCGCGATTGGCGGTCTCGATCGATTGGCCGCGATCGATGCGGAACTCGACCAGTCCACCGATGCCGACGCCTCCGCCGGTGATGGCGTGGTTGCTGCCGGGCCCGTGACAGCCTTCGCAACCGCGCCGCTCCAGATCGTTGCGCGGTTTGACCTGGAAGAGCCGCCCCATTTTGGTTTTCGCGAATTCGCGGGAGAGATCGAGATGGCAGGCATAGCAATACACGCTGCCGATGTATCTGGGCTTCGCGAAGTAGCCGACGTTGGCATCGAGGTCGGCCGAGTCCGCCCCAACCCGCGGCGCCAGCGCGAGGAGAATCGCGATCGTCGCCGCAACCAGGCATTTTCCGAACACGCGAATGCTTATGGCAGCATCGCGGCGCGCTCGCCAGCGGGCGGGCTTGCTTGACTGCACGCCTTCGAACGGAAATGCTGGATGCCTCGCGCGGAGAGGTTCGGGAGTTTGGTTTAACCGGCCTGACTCGAAATCAGGTGAGCCTAACGGCTCCGGGGGTTCGAATCCCTCCCTCTCCGCCACCGAGTCCCTATCCTAGAAACCATCCGTTAGAATCCCCGAAATAGCCCGCCGTTGCGGCGTCAATCACTTATCTGACGGCACCGGAGAAAGTGGCTTTCGAGTAGTTGGTGCGCAACCTGCGGGGGCAATTTCTCCGTTGGCAAGTGAGGCGGGTCCGTTCATCTCGAACGACGTGGGTAGCCAAGATCTGCTAAAGCGATCGAACTTGTATGGGCAGGTCAGTCGCTTGCAATTGCTCGTTCCAAAGGTGGGGGAGATCGATCCGCTCGGCCAAGGCTTCGGCCGTGAGCTCCGGCGGCTGGTGGCCCGTGGCGATCGCTTCGACGATCTCTGGTGCCAGAAACGCAAGCCGCAGCAATCTTCTCACGTAACGGGCTCCGACGCGTTCGCGCTCCGCGATTTCGGCAACTGACTGCGCCCGACCTGCCACCAGGTCGTCCGACCATTGATGCGCCCGGGCGACAGCTCTCAAAAGTGCAAGATCGGCTCGTGGAGCTATGGCGCCACTACCTTCGATAATCAGACGCATCTCGAACCCACGCCGCCTGATCTGCATCGGGAAGACGCGCGTGATAGTCAGCTCAGTGGCATTCGGA
>JBGPMZ010000204.1:0-5500 GCA_041487255.1 Binataceae bacterium (SeqCode)
CACGTCCAGTACTAAGCCGACCTGCAGCAATGGCGTTGTCGATTCGCTGGCGCTGCGCGTTCCCGTCAAGCAGCACCACTACATCGAGCTGGCTCCCAAGGAGAGCGAGGAAGGTGGGGATGTTTGTCGCTCCGCCGGCGGGTAGAAGACGGCAGTTCTCGGGCAGGGAGCTGCGGTCGAGTGAGCCGAGATGGCTCGACATCACACTGAGATAGATCAAGTCGGAAGTTCCCTCAAGCAGAATGTTACGATTGCCGATGAACAGGTTCTGCGCAATGTCGTAACCCAAAGCGGCCTGCAGGGGGAAGAGAGTATCAGGATCGGACGTGACCCCGGCCTCATTCGTCACCACGGAGCCCTGCTCGGGGCCGCGATCCTCAACGATACGGACGCGATGAAGGGCCTCGGTCCGCACCATAAACGGAGAGTGCGTCGTGTAGATGACCTGTCGCCCGATTGTCAGATGGTTATCAATAGCGTCCAAGAGGTCCTTCTGTGCGCGTGCATGAAGGCTCAGGCCGGGCTCGTCCAAGAGCAGAATGATGTTCGCATCCTTCTCAAACTCAAAGAAGGAGGCAACAAAGGAGACAAACCACCGAAAACCTGTCGACCGACGGTCAAGTCGACTACTGAAGTCATGCCTGGTGTCCTCAACGCGAAACTGAAGGAACCGCTTTGGTTTCCCCGGACCGTCGGGCATAGATTCGATCTTGACAAGCAGCTTTAGGTGCTGGTTTTGCTTCCAGTTCGACCGTACTCGCTGGGTCAGGAGGCTCGAAATCGCCTCGAGTTCAGCGTTGGACGCCTCGAAGTCCCAATTCTCGACGTTCGTCGGGGCGATGCGGGCGAGACTCAGGAAGTCTGCCGCGGCTTGGATCTCCTCATCTTCGGAGCGGTTATTAAGCGCGGTCAGCACCTCATCAAGGCCATACCGACCCCGGAGCTGTGAATACTGGCTGAAATAGAAAGTCTTCGGAATGCGTGGACGAAGAATCTTCGTCACCGCAGCAGTAAGACTGGGGGCTCCACCCAGGCATTCGTTGAGCGCCCCCTTTGCTTGCTTGGCGGCTTGAGCTTCCGGTGTCGGCTCTCCGTCAGCGCTTGTCTTGGCAACGATGAGGTCGAGTTGCTTGGCCAATTCAGTCGAGTTGGCGATGTTCACGAGCAGAGGCCGTAGTACTTCCAGGACGCGATTCTCCACGAAGTTTCTCACGAAGTCCGCGAACTTTAGCGGTACTTCGAGGATCAAATCACCCGTGTATTTACGCTTGGCAACAATCTCGGGCCGTTCCAGCACGTGTGTACCGAAGGCTTCGTTGATCAAGGAGACCTCTTCGTCCGACAAACTGTAGGTCGCAGAGATCGGAACCGCTTCATCAATCTCCCCTGAGATTTCGTGAGCCTTCTTGAGCCAGCGCGGATACTCATCTAAGAGGTTCAAAGGGACGGGCTTAGCGGGATTAAGACTATGGAGAGCTTCGATAATGGCAGACTTGCCCGCCTCGTTTTTGCCTACCAAACACGTGTTATCGGAAATCTTAATGGGGCCGGAGTCGATGACGTTGCGGAAGACGTGAACTTCGAACGATGCTAATCGCATTCAGGACCCCCATATGGTACTTGGTTTGCAACTGAAGGCTGCCTCTTAATTAGACTGACGTGCATAAAACTGATCCTGGTGCAATCTAACACAAAACCGCTCAGAGGCGGGGCGATTTTCGGCGAGGTCGGTGGAACGGCTTGTTAGGTCCGTCGGTCGCGGTAAGCATCTCTTGCTTTACCTGTTTCAGCGAGTAGACCTCGCCGCGTTTCAATTCTGCGCGCACACGACGGATGATTTTGATAAACGCGTGAAGAGTCGCTGCGCCTGCGGCTCCGCTCGGGCCTACGGCAGTGCGGAAATTGATTGTTCGAAACTGCTTTCGGCGCGGATGAATCCGTGCCCTGACTAAAAGGCGGATTTTGGGTCCGCGTCACGCTACGTTTTTGGACTCTTTGTGGTCGTACAATGTTTCGGGCGCGATATCCGCGCCATTGGGCCAGGCGATCGTCCATCCATCAAGGAAAAACCGTTTGAAGTAGGCAGGGTCTTTCAAGGGCTCGAATACCGGACCTTTCAGCCAACTTTCAAAGTCTATGGTTTTCTCGGCGCCATCACTGAAGGTTACGCGAATGCGATAGCCGCCCTGGTGTTTTGCCTGCACAAGCACTGGAATCGATGTCATTGTGAAACCTCGGTGATGGCGTTTTCGGGGTTTGTGAATAGGAAAAGTTTTATGTCGCCCCTACAGGGCTTGGCTACTATTTGCATATTTTACCCAGGGCGATGCCCTGGGCTACCGTATTTCGCCCCTTCGGGGCTGGACGGAATCCCCGAAACAGCACCTGTGAAACTGGCCTGGCCCATTCTCGAATGAGCCGAAGTGCTGTCTGCGAGCGAATGTCACCGGCGATCATCTTTCCTTTCAAATCAAATTTCGCCCGCTGGCCCTGGTTCTCAGCGTGAAAATGGACCGGCTCGTGATCGTTATAAAACATGCGAATTACGATTCCGAAGAACATCGAAATAACCGGCATACGCACATGGTATCACTACTTCACGAGGGAATATGCCGTACAATGGGGCGGCGCGGATCGGGCAGCGGAATTGGGCTGTTCTGATGGGTGAACAGTAGTTCAATATAATGAACGAGGCGGAAAGGAGTTAACAACGATGCTGAAAGAGTTTAAAGAGTTCGCAATGAAGGGCAACGTGATCGACCTGGCGGTGGCGGTCATCGTGGGAGGGGCGTTCGGGCCGATCGTCACGTCGCTGGTGAACGACATTATCATGCCGCCGATCGGCGTGGTGGTGCGGCGGGTCGACTTCAAAGACCTGTACGTGGCGTTGAGCGCGGCGTCGTACCCGAGCCTGACCGCCGCCAAAGCCGCTGGGGCGCCGGTCATCGCTTATGGGAACTTCCTCAATACCATCGTCAACTTCGTCATCGTCGCGTTTGCGATGTTCGTCGTGGTGCGGCAGATCGGCCGGTTTCAGAAGCCTGTGGCAGCAAGCGAGCCTCCCAAGAAAGAGTGTCCGTACTGCGCGAGCAGCATCGCGGCGAAGGCGACACGGTGCCCGCAATGCACGTCACAAATGGTCTAGTAGTTATGGGTCATAATTGACTGTTGAAAGAGGTTAGGCGGCGATGAGCGAGAGCGAAGTTATAGACAGCAAAATGGATGTCGCGACGCTGCGGGCGTTGCTGCAGAAAACAGCGGCAGAGTTCGGCGTGGCCGTCGGCGAGCGCGGCATCGAGCAAATGGCGGCGCACTTTGCGCTGCTGCTCAAGTGGAACCGGAAGATCAACCTGACGTCGCTCACGCAGCCGGAAGAGATTGCGGCGCGGCACTTCGGCGAGTCGTTGTACCTGAGCAAAATTTGGAGTGAGCTCGGCGCACCGCAGGACGGGTTGCTGGTGGACGCTGGTTCGGGCGCAGGGTTTCCCGGGCTGCCGCTGAAGGCCGTTTGGCCGGGCCTGGCCACCGTGCTGCTCGAGCCGAACCAGAAAAAGGCGACCTTCCTGAAGGAAGTTGTGAGGAGCGCCGGTGTCGAGGGAGTCGACGTCCGTGCGTTAAGGCTCGACGAGGCGCTCGCGAGCGGCAACGCAGCTGAGAAATGCCTGCGGGGTCGTGCGTCGATTGTGACCGTGCGCGCCGTGGCCGTGTCTGCGGCCCTAATGGCGGATCTTCGCAAGCTCCTGCGGCCAGGCGGTATGCTGGCTCTATTCTTGGGCTTACAGGATGCGGCCGCCGCGCAAACGCACCTTGGTTTCGAGTGGAGATCTCCGGTTGCCATCCCGCATTCGGAGCGGCGAGTGATTGTGATTGGCAAGTTGTGCGAAGTCCAGCAGAGCCCTAGCGGCGGCGAGTTTCACTGAAGGTTTTGGGCACCTCGCGGCATGAAAATGTTCCACGTGGAACATTTTCAGGCCGTTTCTCACCCTAATCCACGCCGAAATCTTTAACCGCTCGGTTCCTTCGGCTCCGACAATGTTCCACGTGGAACATTCCACCCATTGTTCCACGTGGAACATCGACCCCCACGCAGCGGGTCCGCCGAAAACCCTCCATCCTTTGCATTTTCCCCTTTACAGCCAACCCTCAGCCTGTTAGATTCGTAGTCTCCCGGCTGCCAGCCGATCCCCGGAGCCACCTTTGGGAAAGATTATCGCGGTTGCCAATCAAAAAGGCGGTGTGGGCAAGACCACCACCGCTATCAACGTCGCTGCATCGCTAGCCGCCGCGGAGATCCCCGTCCTGCTCGTTGATTCCGACCCGCAAAGCAACGCCACCGCCAGCCTAGGCTTCGCACGCGACCCCAGCCGCGCTTCGCTTTACGACTTGCTTCTCATTGAATTTAAGCAGGATACCCAAGAGCCGATCCACCCCCCGCCATCCGCGCCCTCGCTCGCCGCGACCATCCAGCCCACCTGCCTTGAAAATCTTTGGCTCCTGCCCGCCGACCGCAACTTAGCCGGTGCCGGAATCGAGCTTATCTCCCGCCAGCACAGAGAGTTCCAGCTCCGCAGCCTGTTAGACTCCATACAGTCTCAGTACTCCTATATCTTTATTGACTGTCCACCGGCTCTCGACCTGCTTACTCTCAACGCTCTGGTCGCCGCCGATTCCGTCCTCGTTCCGCTGCAATGCGAGTATCTGGCTCTGGAGGGCATCTCCGCGCTGCTCGACACTTTCGAGCGCGTTCGCTCTACGCTCAATCCGCGCCTGGAGATTGAAGGTATTTTGTTGACCATGTTCGACGACCGTACAAATCTTGGCCGGCAGGTCGCCGAAGAGCTACGATCTCATTTCCCCGGCAAGGTTTACGACGCCACCATTCCTCGCAACGTCCGCCTCGCCGAAGCCCCCAGCCACGGTAAACCTATACTACTCTATGACGTACGCTCTCGTGGTGCGGAGGCCTACATCCAGGTGGCCAAGGAACTAGTGGCTCGCAACCGGCGAGGTGCCCAAAATGGTACAACATGAAAACGCAGCTTAACGCTCCCTAAAGGAGGCCTTTCGACATGGATTCGGACCCAAATTACCCGTCTGCGACAAAACCGCCGCTGAATCTCGCCAAGGCGCCCGACAACCCGCCCCCGCGCAGCCGCGCTCTCGGCCGTGGCCTTGACGCTTTGCTGCCTTCCGCTGCGCCCCAGGGCGAATCGATCCGCCAAATCCCCGTCGCGCACATTGATCCCAACCCTTACCAGCCCCGCCGCAACTTTGATCCGGTTCGCCTCAAAGAGCTCGCCGAAAGCATCAAGATTCACGGCATCCTGCAACCCATCGTGGTTCGCAAATCGGTAGGACCCGGCGACCGCTTTCTGCTCATCGCCGGCGAGCGCCGTTTGCGCGCAGCCGCGCTTGCTGGCATTCCCACCATCCCCTCCATCGTGCGCGACGTCCCCGACAATGCCGTGCTCGAGCTGACTCTCATCGAAAACATTCAGCG
>JBGPMZ010000205.1:0-5498 GCA_041487255.1 Binataceae bacterium (SeqCode)
CGCTCAACCGCTTCTGCGGGTCGGGTCTCCAGGCGGTGAACTTCGCCGCGATGGGTGTGATGTCGGGTCAGCAGGACCTCGTGGTCGGCGGCGGGGTCGAGAGCATGTCGCGAGTTCCGCTCGGCGCGGATAAGAGCGGCCTCGACGGACACAATCGCCATCTGCGCGAGCTGCATCAGCTAGTGCCGCAAGGGGTCTCCGCCGATCTGATCGCGACCCTCGAAGGCTTCTCGCGCGAGGACTGCGATCGCTTCGCCCTCGAATCGCAGAAGCGCTGTGACAATGCGGTGAGGAGCGGCTACTTCAAGAAGAGCCTTCTGACGGTGAAGGACCTCGAGGGGAAAACGGTCCTCGAACAGGATGAGTACCCGCGCGCCAGTACCACCATGGAAGCTCTGGGGAAGCTCGAGCCCTCGTTCCTCGGGATGGGCGCGTATCGCATGAAGGATGGGCCGCTGACCTTCGATCAGAAGGCCAAGCAGCGCTATCCGCAAATCGAGTTCGTCAACCATGTTCACACCGCGGGCAACTCGAGCGGTATCGTCGACGGCGCGGGCGTAGTGCTGGTCGCGTCGCCTGACTACGCGAAGGCGCACGGATGGAAGCCTCGCGCGCGCATCATCGCTACCGCTACCTACGGCGACGAGCCAGTCATCATGCTCACCGCTCCGGTGCCCGCGACCAGACGATGCCTCAAGAAGGCGGGGATGACGGTGAACGACATCGACCTGTTCGAGATCAACGAGGCCTTCTCGGCGGTGCCGCTCAAGGTGATGAAAGACCTCGAGATTCCGCATGACAAGGTCAATGTGAACGGCGGCGCGATCGCGCTCGGTCATCCGCTGGGTGCGACAGGTGCGATGCTGCTCGGCACCGCACTAGATGAGCTGGAGCGTCGCGACAAGACTACCGCGCTAATCACGATGTGCATCGGCGGCGGCATGGGTATCTCGACGATTATCGAGAGAATCTAGATAGTGCCGCGCAGTCTCGCTATTGCGAGATAACCATCGCGGCAGTTTGCGATAGGGTTATATTCACGTTCGAGACCAGATTTGTTAGAGGCTTGAAGGTATAGCCGACTGTCACCGTCACCACGCTTCCCGGCCTGTTGTTCGGATTCCAGCTCGTGTTGACGTTGAGAAGCGTAGTATCCATAGCACCGGCCACCAGACTCTTGACGTAGGTCTGCACGTCGCTCGCCGAAACCACCTGCGTGGCGGTGGCGCCGTGAACGATTGCATAGCGAACTCCCTGCTGCGCGCCATAGCCCACGAAGTCGTAGCAGTAGAGCGCCATCGCAAAATTCATGATCGCAAAGAACAGGGTCAGGCACGGAATCGCGATAAGTCCGAATTCCGCCATCGAGGTGCCGCGCTGGGCGCCACTACCTCGATAAGGTGGTCTCGCCGCGGGCTCTCTCACCGCGCTAGTCCTGTCATTGAGCCACCCGCATGACGGCCTGACTCGAGAGCGTCGTGGTTGCCGGCACACCCGGCCAGTTGAACCACGGCGAATAGGTCGCGCTGGTATTGACCCTGACGTAGGTAAGGCGATGACTTGCAGAGCAGTCGGTGGCGAGACAGGTCGATGCGGAGCCATCGGAGCATTGGCAATAGTAGATCGCGGTGGCGGTCATTCCCGCGAGATTGGGCGCGTCGGCCTTCGCCGCGTTCTGCATTCCGACGCTATCGCTGACAGTAGTAAGATTCTGCGCACCATACTGAACTCCCGCGTGCGCCGCACTCGCGAGCGCTATTGCGACCATGCAGATACGGCCTGCTTCTACTACGACCATTAGCAGCGCAGTCAGGAGAGGCAAGCTCAGCGCCAACTCTACTGAGGATTGGCCGCGAGCCAGCCTGAGTGGGTCGAATCGGTTGGACCTCATGGGTTACTCGGAGAGTCCTATTCCTTTGATTGGTGAACCATTAGCCAGGGAGGTGTAGTTATTTTTCAGGTTGCTGTTGCCGTTAGCGACCCACTTGTCCGCGACGATGATGCTGTAGCCGCTAGTACTGCTATTGCCGTTGTATGTAAGCGTGGTGGTAGGGAAGTAGAGCGCACCATCGATGGTCGAGCCGGAATTGCCATTGATCGTGCTGCCGGCGGAGTTGGCGGGAATCGAACGATCCTGAAAAAACAGTATACCCGATAGTGCACCCGAGGTTGGCGCACTTAGAGTCAGCGTGACATTGCCATTCAGGAGTATTCCCCTATATCCTCCCGTACCGGTGGTGTTGTAAAAGCTCACGCCGGTGCCTGTCAGGGTCGCATTGCCGTTGATGTTGATGCCGTTGCCGGCCAGCACATAGGTTCCGGCATTGAATTTGAGGTACGAGTTGCCGTTGACCGAGATGCCGCCGCAGTAGACTCCCGGATTCATCTGGTAAGGGCTTCCCGAGGATCCGTTGTTCCCGTTGAGTGAGAAGTTGTTGTAGCCGCAGGCGCCATAACTGGGAGCTTGCACATAAGCGAGAGGATCGGCAGCCGCGACGATTCCTCTCTTCGGTAACGGCGTGAGGGTCACGTTGCCGTTGGAGGAATAGTTTCCCACCACACCGATAGTCGACGCGGTGATAGTGACGTTGCCGTTGACCGAGAGACCGCTGGAGCTGCTCGAATCGATCAGCAGGCCGCATCCGCTCGTGATGCTGACATTACCGTTGATGTTCATCGCACTCGAAGCTGAGGGATTGAGCACGTAGATGCAGTTCGGTCCATTGCCGATCGATGACACTGCGCGCGCCGAAAGAGTAATGCTTGTCAGGCCCAGGACTCGTAGAAAGAACGTGGGCTCTGGTCGGCTGACAATCGCTTCGATGTATCCGGACTTGGCCGTATTAGGTCCGCTCTTGGGGGGATTATTGATGGTTACAACAATCCCATTCTGACCGTTGGCAAATCCGTTGCTTGCCGCATCCGCCTTACCGGCAGCGACGCTATCGCCGTAGTTCAACTCTTGCGCGGCAGCCAATGCCGCGCTGTCGGCCGCGGTTTGCATCAGTTGCTTCTGCGCTTGCAGGAAGCCCACGTCGGCGACCAGGCCGATCAGCCCCATGATGGTAATGATCGCGAGGCAGATCAGAACCATCACCTGGCCTGGTTCAGTGGTACTTAGGGGCAGCGTCCTTCCTTGGAAAATCGGTGGAATCTTTTGCATGGGAAAGCCGATGGCTCCACGCGTAAGAGCAGCGCGTATGCCACCAGGATTCCTGAGGATTTCTCGGAAGAGCGTTGGTGACTAATGCTTCAAACTGACGCGCGGTGTTCGCGATTGGGACAGCTTTAAGAGGAGCATTTGTTAGGTTGCGACATCACGAAAAAGGCCGGCCGGGATCGCTCCCGGCCGGCCTTCATTTTCAGATATCGGTCGTTTCGCAGACTATGCGCGACCAGCCAGCGGACCGCGCAACAACTGTCCCGGCAGCGCGCCGGTATGTTCGTTGTTCTTCAGCAGCACCTGGCCGTTGACGATGGTGGTCTTGAGGCCGGTCGCCTTCTGCTTAAGCCGCCGCGCGCCCGCGGGAAGATCATGATCGAGCGTCGGCAGCATCGGCGCGATCTTCTCGGGATCGAAAACGATCACGTCTGCCGCCCAACCCGGGCGCAGCATCCCGCGGCCTTGCAGCCCCCAGTGTGACGCCGGCACGAAGGTCAGCATCCTGATCGCCTCTTCGAGAGTGAGCGCCTGCTTCTCGCGCACCCAGTGACTGAGCACGTGGGTCTGCAGCGACGAATCCATGATCTGCGAAACGTGCGCGCCGGAATCCGAGAAGGTCACGACCGAGCGCGGATGCTTCATCATTTCGAGCACGTGATCCTGATTCTCGTTGGCGAGCGGCTGCAGGAAAAACTGTTTCAGATTCTTCGCCAGCGCGAGTTCGATGAATGTATCAACCGGATCCTTGCCGGCCGCGTCCGCGATCTCCTGTACCGAACGCCACGGCGGAGTCGCCTTGTCCATCAAATATAGATACTTGAAGTTCACCCCGCGCGGCTCGGCGCCGACGGCCTCGGGGTTGCGTGCACTGCCGTCATGGGTGGCCTGCACCATCGCGCGACGCGTCTCCGGATTGCGCAGCGCGGCTTCCTGCTCGGCGAGCGAGAGCTTGCGGATGTCGCGCCACACCGGCATGCGATCGAACGGCGTCACGCTTTCGAATGAGAGCACCAGGTTGAGCGAGCGGCTGTGGACCTGGATGAACATGCGGCCGCCGGCCTCCGAGGATTCATCGGCAAGCTTGAAGAATGGACGCCAGTAGTCGGGCGCGCGCCGCGAGCTGAACATGCCGTAGGTGACCGGCACACCGGTATCGACGGCCAACGCTTTCAGCCGCGCGAGGTAATCTTTGATATGCTCGGGATTCATGCCGGTATCTTCGCCGGCGATCTCGAACACACCAGCACCTTCCTCGCCCATTACGCCGACCAGTTGCCGGACCTCATCCCACGTCGCGAGGCGGCTCGCCACCGGATGCCCGTCGGGCGTCTGATGATTGCGCGTGCGCGACGTGGTGAAGCCGATCGCGCCGGCGCGAACCGCCGCGCGCACCTCGCGCTTCATCGCCGACAGATCTTCCGAGTTCGCTTCGCTGTCGAATGCGCGCTCGCCCATCACATAGGTGCGCAGGGCCGAATGCCCCATGTAGGCCGCGTAGTTGATGCCCTTGGGCGTGCGCTCAACCGCATCGAGATACTGCGGAAAAGTTTCCCAGCTCCACTTGATGCCGGCCTCCATCGCTTCGGGCGCGATGTCCTCGGCGCGCTCGAGGTTGCGCATCACCAGCAGCTTGTCCTTCTCCGCGCACGGCGCCAGCGAGAATCCGCAGTTCCCCATCACGACCGAGGTGATGCCGTGCCAGCACGAACAAGTGCCGATGGGATCCCAGAACACCTGCGCGTCCATGTGGGTATGGGCATCGACGATGCCGGGCGACACGATGTGCCCATCGGCATCGATGGTCTCGCGCGCGTTCTCGTGGAGCCTACCGATCGCGGCGATCTTTCCGTTGGCGATGCCTACATCGGCGCGAAAGCGCGGCATCCCCGAACCGTCGACGATGGTCCCGTTGCGAATGATTATGTCGTACATGGATCCTCCGTGCCCTTAGCGCGTCGAGGCGAGTGGCGTCGCATAGGCGTTATTCTTGACCGATCGGTATGTTCCCTTCTTCCAGTTATTTCACGAATCGAGATTAGCCGACAAGCGTTCCAGTGTCAGCCCTCGCTAATGAATCTCCACCCCTTTCCAGTCAGCCGACTTTGGCGCCCTGGCCGCCGTCGACCGGCAGCACAACGCCCGTAATGAAACGCGCCTCCTCGGAGTGCAGGAACAGGCTCGCATAGCCGATGTCCCAGCCGCTGCCCATCTTGCCGCGCAGGGGCACCGCCTTGTCTCGCTGCGCGCGCACTTCCTCTCGCGGGCGGCCGCTGGCGCGCGAGATGCCTTCGATCGCCATCGGGGTATCCATCAGGCCGGGCATGATGGTGTTGAC
>JBGPMZ010000206.1:0-5461 GCA_041487255.1 Binataceae bacterium (SeqCode)
TTGGTTCGGTTCGCGCCGCGCGCCGCGATGATGGATGCGCGCGCGTTCATCGCAAACATTGGCGTTCTCGTTTTGCCCTGCATGCTCCGCCCCGGGGCGGCTTCGCTCGGAGTCCTCGCATCGCTCGCTATTGTGATGGAGGTTGGCGGCGTGGCCCTCTCGCAGCTTGCGCGAATCTACATGGGCCGCAGCTTCGGCATTCTGCCTGGCAATCGCGGGATCGTATCGAGAGGGCCATTCAGGATCGTCCGTCATCCGATCTATGTCGGATGGGTTCTGCTCACGCTCGGATATGTGCTCGCGTATCCGTCATGGCTCAACCTCGCGATCCTGCTCGCAACCTTGCCTTTCATGGTGTGGAGAATCGTTCTCGAGGAAGAACTCTTGAGCGAGGATCCCGAGTATCGCGAATATCTCACCCGCGTTCGCTTTCGAATGCTGCCTTGGCTGTATTAGGCCGAGGCCGCGTGCCGAGCAGGTAGATTCCGCCCGCCAGCGGCGTTGCGAATAACATCGCAAAGCCGAGTCCACCAATGACCGCGAGCGCGAGCGGTTGTTGAACCTTGGCGCCGGCGCCGACTCCCAGTGCGAGCGGTAAGAGCCCGGCCGCGGTCGCCAGCGTCGTCATCAGGATTGGGCGCAGCCTGATCTCCGCGGCCTCGATCAGCGCGTCGGCCGGCGAACGCCCATCCTCGAGGCTGCGCTCGGCGCGATCGAGCAACAGGATTCCATTCTTGGCCGTGATCCCGGCCACCATGATAATTCCCATGAACGATGAGATGTTGAGCGTGATGCCCGCGATCGAGAGCGCGAGGAAACTGCCGGCCAGAGACGCGATTGCCGCGGTCAGGCATCCGAATGCCGGCGCGAGCCGGCCGAATTCCCAAACCAGGATCAGGAAGATTAAGACGGTACCCGCGACCAGCACCATCGCCAATTGAGCGAACGCCTTTTGCTGCTCGGCATAGAGCCCGCCGTATTCGATGGTCACGCCGGCAGGCAGAATCATGCGGCGGAGCCTTGCCTGCGCCTGCGCGATGGCAGTGCCCAAGTCGAGGCCTTCGGTGAGCCGCGCCGTCACATGAAGCACCGGCCGCAGCCGCTCGCGATGGATTTCGGCGCGCTCGCCCAGGAACTGCGGATTGGTTACTAACGATAACGGCACGCGGCCATTGTTGGGAGTTTTCAGGATCACCTCGGAGAGCGCGCTGAGGTCATTGTGAAAATTGTCGGGATAGCGCACGCGCACCCCGTATAGACGATCGTTTACGCGCACCTGCGTAGCGACGGTGCCCTCGATCACCGAGCGCAACGTGCTTTGCACATCGCTGGCGGTGATTGCGTAGCGCGCGGCGGCGATTTCATCGACGATGATCGCCTCTTCAGGGCTGCTGAGCACGATGCCGTCGAACACGTCCACCATCCCGGGAATCTTGCGCAACTCACCGGCGATCCGCCGCGCGGTCTCCTTCAGCGTAGCTTCATCGGAGCCGAAGACTTTGACCTCGACGGGCTCGGGCGTGCCGGAAAGATCGCCGATCAGGTCCTGGATGATTTGCGCGAATTCGATTCGGACGCCGGGAACGGTCGCCAGAATCCTTTCGCGTACATCGTTCATGACCGCCTCGATGCTACGGGAGCGATGTGGCTTGAGTCGCACCGACACATCGCCGGTGTTGGATTCGGTCAGAAAAAAACCCAGCTGGGTCCCGGTCCGAACCGAAAAGGCCGCGACTTCGGGCGTTGATTTCAGGATCGCCTCGATCTTCGCGAGCATCGACCGCGTGTCATCCAGCGTGCTCTGCGGAGGCGTGGCGTAGTCGAGGATGAAGGCGCCTTCATCCAGGGCGGGCAAATAGTCGGTGCCGACGGAACCGTACAACGCGGATGCGATACCGATCGCGGCGATCGCGAGAACTATCGACAGTGCGGGCACGCGAATGAATGGCCGCACCGCGCTTAGATACGCGGCGCGAATCGCTTCGAACATCCGGCCCGGCGGCCGCGCTTTGCCGCGAATCCCTTCGAGGGCGATCTCGAGCGCCGGCGTGAAGTAAATCGCGAGCAACAGCGAGATGAACAGACCCGCACCGAGCGTAATCGCAAGTGCGCGGAAGAAGGTCCCGGTCACGCCGGAGAGAAGAATCAGCGGCGCGAACACCAATACCACCGTCAAGGTCGAAGCGAGCAGCGGCCGCCCCAGTTCCTTCAGCGCGGCGGGTACCGCGGCTTCAACGGCGACACCGAGCGCACGCGCACGATGAATCGCCTCAATCATCACGATCGCATCGTCGATGAAGAGACCGATCCCCGCGGCGAGTCCGCCCAGGGTCATCATGTCGAAGCTCATCCCGAACGCTTTCATCACCACGAACGTGATCGCGAGCGTGCATGGCACCACGATCGCCGCGATCATCGCGCTCACCATGCTGCCGGTGAAGAGCAGCACCACCAGCACCGCCAGGGTGAGGCCGAGTACGATCGCGTCGCGCACGCTCTTGAATGACTCGGTGACTAGCGCGGCCTGATCGTAGGAGAGCGAGAATTGTACATCGGGATAGCGGCGGCGGAAGTCCTCCAGCAGGCGGTTCGCCTTGCGGGAGATTTCCACCGTGTTGCCGTTCGGTTGACGCGAAATGCCGATGAGCAGCGCGGGTCCGTTTTCCGCGGCGGTGCGGATGTAATCCTCCTTAATGCCTAACTCGACGCTGCCGATGTCGCGGACCATCACCGGCTGCCCGCCCACATTGGCGACCGGGACGGCCGCAACCTGCTCGGGCTGTGAAATGTTTGCGGTGACCACAGTGAGCAGCATTCGATGCGAATCGAGCATGCGTCCGGCTGACTCGATGATGTTGGCGTTAGCGAGACCGTTGACCACCTCATCCGGGGAAAGACCGTGCGCGAGCAGTTTCGCCGGATCGATCCGCACCACGTACTCGCGATATTTCCCGCCGACCATCTCCACGCGGTAGACGCCGCTAATTCGATGCAGGCTGGGCACCAGGTCATAGAATGCGATGTCCGTGAGGTCGGGCAGGGTGCGAACCTTCGAACTCATACTGACATCGATGATCGGAAAGGTGCCGGTGGTCAGAAGCCGGGTGTCGAGCTGGGTTCCATTGGGCAGGCGGCCGCGCACTTCGCCCAGCGCGGCGTTGAGAAGCTGAAAGCTGATGACGGGATCCACGCTGGGCGAGAAGATAACATCGACCTCGGAAGTGCCGCGGGCGGTCGTCGAACGAACCAGCGACACACCGACAACCCCATAAGCCGCTTCCTCGAGTGGCCGCGTCACCATAACGATCATTTGATCTGGAGGCAGATCGCCGAGGTTCGCCATGATGATGGCTCGGTTGAAAGTGATCTCGGGAAAAACTGAACTCGGGATCGAGAACGCCAATATCACCCCGAGGATAGTCAGCCCGACAACAGCCAACACCGCCAGTATGGAATTCGAACGGCTCACTGGGTTAATTGCCCGCTTGCGCGACGCTGACCTTGAGCCCGTCCGATAGCGCATAGCCGCCCGAGGTGATTACGAGCTCGCCCGGCCTGACTCCGGCGACCACCTGCACTTGATCCTGGTTGCGAATTCCGAGTGTCACCGGCACGCGATGCGCTCGGCTATCCTTGCCGACGATGAAGACGCGAAAGGCGCCGTTGTCGTCGCGAAACAGCGCCGCGGTCGGGATCACGGTCGCATCGGGCACCGATTGGGTAATCACCATTGCTTCCGCGGGCGCCCCGGCTTCGATGATTCGCTCCGGACCCGTGAACTCGACTCGCACCGCCGAAGTAGCACTGCCCGGGTTGAAATTCGGCAGGATCGCGGCCACCCGCGCAGGCAACTCGACGTCGGGTTTGAGGGGGGATTTTACAATCGCCGCCATTCCGACGCTGATCAGATGGAGCTCGGCGGCCGGCACTGCGGTGTCGACATAGACGCTGTTCGGATCGACCAGGTCGGCGAGCGGATCGAGATACGCGACGACCTGTCCGGTGGTGACCGGCGGCACGGACACCACGCCGCCCTCGGTCGCGACCACCGGTATGCCGGGGTCACGGCCGTACTTGTTCACCGATTTCTCAAGCGCCGCGGCATCCTGCGGGTCGATTTTCTTTGCGATACTGAGTCCCTGGCGTGCCGCCTCAATCTCCAGGCTGAGCACGCGGGCGACCGTCTCGCCCTTGCGCACGGTATCTCCGATCTTCAAATTCATATCGAGCACTCGGCCGGCAACCGGCGCGCGCAGGATCACGTGATGCATTGCCACTGTAGTTCCGAGCAGCCGCAGCGTCTGGCGCATCGGCGCGGTGGCGACCTTCGCGGCACTCACCGCGAGGGTCGGCGCGGAAGCCTCGGGCGATGCCTCCTCGTCGGACGGAGCGCCGCGGCATGCCGCGATCAGAATCGCGATGGCGAGCATCAGCGCGACGGCGCGAAGCGCCCGGAGGTAGGATCTTCTAATCACTGAGTAGCGCCGTAGAGGAGCGCGCCTTCCGCGGCGGCCAGGCGCGCGGCGAAGTCCTGCTGGATTCGGGAAATTCGCAAATTCTCGGCTTGCTCGTAGGAATCCAGCACCTCCAGCAGGGTCGCCGTGCCGCCACCGAGAAAGCGGGTCCAGGTCAGCGCGAACGCATCGTCAGCGTTGGGTTGTGCGCGGCCAAGAATCTCGAGCGCATCGCGCGCACGCTGGTAGCGCAGCCGGGCATCGTCGATACGCCGCCGCAGCAAGTACTCCGCGGAGCGCGCCTGCGCGAGCGCCTGCAGCTGCTTGGCCTTGGCCTGATCGATGTGCGAGGTAATCAGCCCGCCCTGGAAAATCGGCATCGAAAGCACGCCGTCATACGACGCGCCGTAGTGATGCCCGAAGGTGCTCCGCGGATCGATTCCGAGCGCGCCTGCCGTCAGCGCGATTTGCACCGTTGGATAGCGTTCGGCCTGCGCGGCCTGGACCTGCATTTTCGACGACTCGATCGCGCGCAGCGCGGCGCGCAACGTGGGCGTCTCACGGAGATCGCCCGCCGGCATTCGCGGCAACTCGCTGGGGTCGATGATGTCGAAATCGTAGCGGCTGAAATCGCCGATCATCGATCCGAGCATTGCGGCGGCACGGAGCCGATCGTTGTGCGCGTCGGAAAGCGCGAGCTCCGCGGCGTCGCGCACGGTGCGAGCGCGGAGGCTGTCGTTCTCGATTGCGCGGCCGCTGCGGCGCAGGTGCTCGATGGTGTCGACATAGCGGTTAAGCCGATCGACGTTGGCCTGGTTCTCCAGCACCGTGTGCCTGGCACGCATGAGATCGAAGTAGGCAACCGTCACGTCGAAGACCACCTGAGCGCGCGTAGCGACGACCCCGAGGCGCGCAGCCTCGGCTGCATAGCGGGCGGCGCGAACCCGCGACATTCTGCGCCCGAAATCGACCGCGGTGTAGTCGAGTGCGAGCAGACCGCTCGACAA
>JBGPMZ010000207.1:0-5451 GCA_041487255.1 Binataceae bacterium (SeqCode)
GGATGCGAGTACATTCAGCTCGATGCGCCCGAACTGGGCATGCTGTGCGATCCGGAGCGCCGCCGCCTTGACTTCGCGGATCGCGGAATGGATCCGGATCGGCTTCTCACCGAAGGCATCGACATCATCAATTCTGTCGCCGATGTCCCCGGCGTCGACTTCGCGCTTCATCTTTGCCGCGGCAACAACAAGGGCTACTACGTCGGCGAGGGTGGCTACGAATCGGTCGCGAAGAACGTCTTCACCCGCGCGCGCAACTTCTCGCGCTTCCTGCTCGAGTTCGATGACTGGCGTTCGGGTTCGTTCGAGCCGCTGCGCGATATTCCCACCGACAAGGGCGTCGTCCTCGGACTCATCTCAAGCAAGCGCATCGAACTGGAGCCGCGCGAGGAAATCGCGCGCCGCATCGAGGAGGCGAGCCGCTTCTTTCCGCGCGAGCAGCTCGGTCTATCGACGCAATGCGGCTTCGGCACCGTGTGGGAGGGAAATCCCATCCCCGAATCGACTCAGGAGGCGAAGCTGCGGCTGGTCGCCGACATCGCACACCAGGTCTGGCGTTAGTGTTGCGCCCTCCAGCGATGGGGCTGCTTGCGCGGCGGCACGTCCGATCTCGACGGTTCGTCTGAATCCGGTTCCGCGGGCCGTTGCACCACGATTTGCTGTGCGGGGTCGAAATAGCGCATCTGCAAGTTGTCGTGTTTCTCGCCAGTCTGGCGCAGCTCTTCGGCCAGCCGTGCTTTGTACAGGACCGAGGCGCAGAATATCGCCAGCGCTACTACGGCAACTATCATCGCATAGTCGGCCGCCAGCGCCGCCTGATGTGTAAGCAATAGAACCGAGTCTCGGAGATCCATCGCTAACTAATCGAGTGACAGTCTGAGAAAGCCGGCCAGGCAACGATTTCCTGACAAGGCTGATCGAAGAACGGCGCTCAATGAACTCTGAACTCCCCCTCGTTCGGGCCCCCGGCCCTACTTCAGTTCGGTTGATAGCGTACTTGAGCAGCCTATGTCAGGTGAATCAGCGAGTCTAATCGCCCTGGTTGAGCGGGCCGGAAAGAACGAGTGGGCGCGGAATTTCTCCCGCGCCCACTTCGGCGAATCGACGATCCCCTCCCCTACCATCGGCTTCGTGATCGTCGAATTCGATCGAGAATGAAGAGAATATCTTCGCTGCCGGATAGGCTGCCGAAGGGAGCGAAGGTTTTGAGGATTGCTATTTCTTCGCCGGTGACGTGGAACTTCGCAAGCAGTACCGTATCGTTGAGGAAGCCTTCCCAGATTTCCCGTCTGCTGCGCTGAGTGAATGCCTTTGCCACCGCAGGACCTCTCCTTCAACACGCTGCTGAACTTCGCCATGCCGACCGTACGGTCGGTAGCAATTGCTCTCACGACGTACATTTTTGCTACTAGAGTCATAGTGAGTTTTGCGATTGTGCCCTTAACGACTGTTGCACGTCAAGTAATTCTGTTGCATTTACGCTATCTATCGTCAGTTTTGCAACCGTTTCACTCATCAAGAGGGGTGCTATAGAAACACCCGGGCGTTTATCAATTAGTCGGAATATGTAGCCCTCCGTCGCAATAGTTGTCTTTCTGTCGTGCCGAGGAATCCGCCCGACGGAAATCGGACGGTTCGCTTTTGCGAGGAGGGAGCGGAATGTCAGGTGGGACGCGGAGCGCGGCGAATGTCAGCGCAGGCCGTATTCCTTCATCTTGCGCTGCAGCTGGATGCGCGACAGCCCCAGCATCTCCGCCGAATGCGATACGTTGCCGCCATTGCGCGCGAGCACGTCGGCAATGAAGCGCGCCTCGAACCCGGACCGCGCTTCGCGCAAGGTTCGCAGTTCCTTCTCAGGCTTCGGCGATTCGTTTTCCGCCTTTTCCGGCACCGCCGCTACCTCGGGCGACCTGGCGGGCAGGCTTGCCACGCCGCCGCGAACATCGGCGGAGAGTTGTTCGGGCTTTATCGATTCGCCGCTCGTCAGTACAATCGCGCGCTCGATTTCATTCTGGAGTTCGCGAATGTTTCCCGGCCAGTCGTAGCGTTCGAACAGTTCGAGCACCACCGGATCCAATCCGCGAATGTTCTTATGATGGCGCGCGTTGGCGAGCGCTATGAATCGATCCGCAAGCAGCGGGATGTCGCGCCGTCGCATCCGCAGCGGCGGCAGCCGGATCGGGAACGCGGCGAGGCGATAGTAGAGGTCGGCGCGGAAAGTCCCCGCCGCGACCGCCGCGCGAAGGTCGCGATTGGTCGCCGAAAACACCCGCACGTCGACCCGCTCCGGACGCGTATCGCCGACCGACATAATCTCGCCGTCCTGCAAGACGCGCAGCAGCGTTGGCTGCATCGAGAGCGGCATCTCGCCGATCTCGTCGAGGAAGATGACTCCTCCGTTGGCCGCGCGAAACAGCCCCGGCTGATTGTGGGTGGCGCCGGTGAAAGAGCCGCGCCGATGCCCGAACAGCTCGCTCTCCAGCAGATGCTCGGAGAGCGCCGCGCAATTGACCGCCAGGAAGGCCTTATCCGCACGCGAACTCATGCGATGGATCGCGCGTGCGACGAGTTCCTTGCCGGTGCCGGTTTCTCCTTCCAGCAAAACCGCGATCGACGGCGCCGCCGCGGCGCTGTCCATCAGGCGAAACACTTCGGTCATCTCCGGACTGGTGCCGATCACTTCCGATGAGATCTCATGGCGAGCCAGATCGCGCCGGAGCGCGCCGACTTCGGTCCGCAGCTTTTCCGCTGAAGTTCGCAGCCGGTCGACCTGGCTGGCGTTGTTGATCGCCAGCGCGATGCTGTCCGCAAGCGCTTCCAGCAACGCAAGGTGCTCGTCGGTGAAGGTTGCGAGGTGCACAGGATTGAGCACTTCGATAACGCCCAGGCGGGTATCGCCCGCCACCAGCAGCGCCGCGATGATCGAGCGGGTCTGAAATCCGGTGTGTTTGTCGATTACCGAATAGAAATTCGGATCATGCTTGACGTTATCGATCCGGACCGAACGGCCCTCGCGCAAGACCGAGCCGGCCACCCCCTTGGAAGAGTCGAAGCGAAGCTCCGTCAAACGCGCGGAGACCTTGGGATCGAGATCGGAAAAGTACGGAAAGTAGAACTCGTTGCGCTCCTGGTCGAGCAGCATTACCGAGACGCCTTCGGCATCGAAGACTTCGCGGCATTTGCGCACCACCAAGCCGAGCAACTCGTCGAGTTCGAGCCGGCTGGCGAAAGTGTGACCGAGTTCGTAAATCAGCCGATGCGGTAGGTTGCTGGTGGCGTTGTCCATGCTGGGCGCCGAGCCTTGCGCCCGGCGAGGCATCATACTAGACACGGCGCATGCGCGCCTAGCGCTAGACACGGCGCGTCCGCGCCTAGCGCAAGGGACCGCGCCGTCATGCCTGGAGCGGCGCCAACGAGAGTGGAAGGCGCGCCCTGCGGCGTAGTCGGATCTGGCCCCTCTTTAGGACCAATCAGATCGACGTCCACGTGGACGCGCCTAGTTTCCAAGCTCCGGTTCTCTGCGGCCCGGAGCTTCAATCATCTCACGCACCCGCGCGATGCCAACCTGGGTCGTCAGGTAGTGCACCATGCCCTGGGCCAAGGTGGCGGCCGCAGTCATGATCTTCTCCTGCGCCTCAATGGTCATCTCGTCGGTCATCTCGAACCCGAGACATCGCGCACCGGCGAACAGCATTGCTTCACACAAATCGGCAAGGTCGGGAGCCGCGTCGGCGGATTCAAGTCGGAACATTTTTGGTAATGATGTCATCCGGTTTCGCCCCTTTGCTCCCCCAAAGCTCTCTGTCTACAGCACGGGGCGTGCCATCGAGAATTCTGCTCTGAAACCTGAAAAAAGCGCTGATTCTCCTACCATTTGTATAGGTTTGCGACGAGGGTGCCGTTTCGCTGATACATTTCCTTAGCGGCCAGATCGGAAATGACACACAGCGATCGCTTGCTAGAGCGCCTGCCCGGCGCACCATCCGCTCGACCACGCCCACTGGAAATTGTAGCCGCCAAGCCATCCGGTGACGTCCACTGCCTCGCCAATGACGTACAGGCCGCGAACCGAATGCGCTTCCATCGTTTTCGAGGAGAGCGCCGCAGTGTCGATGCCGCCCACCGTCACTTCCGCCTTCGCCCATCCCTCCGAATCGATGGGTTCCACCCGCCAGCCCTTCAGCCGCTGCGCGATAGCGACCATGCGGCGGTCGGGAAGATTCGCCATCTGACCTTCGCGCGCAGCGATCGCATCCGCGAGGCGGCTGGAGAGAATCTCCGCGAGTACCGTTTTCAGTGCAGCCTTGGGACGCGTACGTCTGCGATCGCGCAGGAACGCCTCAGCATCGATCATCGGCGCGAGATCGATGGAGATCGCGTCACCGTTTTTCCAGTAGGACGAAATCTGAAGGATCGCGGGCCCCGACAACCCCCGATGCGTGAAGAGGATGTTCTCGCGAAAGCTGACCGGACCGCACGCAACGACCGCGTCAACTGAGACCCCCGAAAGGGTGTTGCATAGCGCGAGCGTTTCGCCCGCAACTCGCAGGCCGACCAATCCCGGCCGCGGCTCGACGATCGGGAGACAGAAGCGCCGCGCCACCTCGTAGGCGAATCCCGTCGCGCCGATTTTCGGAATCGAGAGGCCACCGGTCGCGATCACGAAAGCCGAAGCCTCGAAAACGCCGCGGTTGGTCTCGACGCGAAAGCGGTCGGTGCGCGCGATATCCGTGATGCGATGACCAAGCCGCAGGTCGACCCGCGCGGTGCGGCACTCGGTCAGCAGCATCGCCAGAATCTCGCGCGCCGATCCGTCGCAGAACAACTGGCCCAGGGTCTTTTCATGATAAGCGATACGATGGCGTTCGATCGTCGCAATGAAATCGCGTGGGGTGTAACGGCTTAGCGCCGACTTGCAGAAATGCGGATTCCCCGAAAGGTAGCGCTCGGGCAGATCAGCTTCGAGGTTGGTGAAGTTACACCGGCCACCGCCCGAGATGAGGATCTTGGCGCCGGGCTTTTCCGCATGATCCAGCAGCAGCACGCGGCGGCCGCGCCGTCCCGCCTCGATCGCGCACATCAATCCCGCCGCACCGGCCCCGATGATCACCGCATCAAAGGTTTCCATGGTCTTGCCGATAGCGGACTGAATCTCGCGCCGCGCGGGCACGTCTCAAGTGAAGGACCTATTCAAGCTGAGGCTCAACGCATCAATTTTATTCATCTCGCGTCGCGGCGTGCTATCGGCCGCAAGAAAGCGCGCAGGAGGAACACCTGATGCCTCGCGAGACCGCGAAGAAAAAGTACGGGCCAATCGCGCAAGAGAAAGTCGCGCGTGCGATGCACGAAGAGAAGCAGGGCAAACTCAAGTCCGGACGATCCGGCAAGAAAGTCACGAGCCGCAAACAGGCGATAGCGATCGGTCTCTCGGAGGCGCGCAAGGCGGGCGCC
>JBGPMZ010000208.1:0-5449 GCA_041487255.1 Binataceae bacterium (SeqCode)
ATCTGGAGAAGAGTCGCGCGGTCACTATCGCGGAGGGGGCCGCGCCGGTGACGGTGCGCACCAATCTGATTCGCATCGCGCCCGGAAACATGTTTGGGTTCTGAACGGGCGGACGTTGCGAGGGTTGATTTTGCTCGCGCTCCGCCGCTCGGTCGTGCTAGGGTTGACTCAGTCCCAGTGGTATTGACATCCTCAAATTCTAAAGATTAGATGGCTCGCATAGCGCGGCAGCCGCCGCTCCCCGCAGGAGGTCTTCGTTCCCATGGCTGATGCAGCACCAACATCCGTCAAGCAGTCATTTGAAATGATGCCCAGCCGTTTCAACAAGGAAGCGGCCAAGGGATTAGACGCAGTTTACCAGTTCGACCTTTCCGGCGACGGCGGCGGAAAGTGGTATGCCGCAATCAAGGATCAGACAGTCGAGGTTAAGGAAGGCGCGCACGCTTCCCCCAGCATCACGATCTCGATGGCCGCGCAGGACTACTTGGACATGTTGTCGGGGAAACTGAACGGACAGGTCGCTTTTATGAGCGGCAAGCTTCGCATCGCGGGCGACATGGGCCTCGCGCTGCGGATGCAGACCCTGTTCCAGACCTGAGGTAAAAGAACGAGGCGCGCCGGACTCGCGCCCAAACCGCAGTTCGGCGCATTTCGACCCAGCCCAATCTATTCGGATAGATCCCCTTCGAAAAAGCCGCACCCACAAAGCCGCCAAGAATCCCGGATTAACGCCTGGCCGTATAGCGGACATAGTCAAAAATCCACATCCAAATTATCAAGGTCTGAGATTCCGGATGCGCCAAACGCGCATGCAAAATTTTACCCAGAGTACGTTTTGATCAATCAGGTTTCGTGAGGTCGTATCGACCGAAAGGAGCACCAGCCGATCCTATGGAGAGAGGAGCCACATGAGCTCAAAGGAAACCCTTGGCGCACAGGACGAAACGCGCGAAACTGCGGCCGAGATCGTCGAGCACGATGACCGCGAGGGGAGCGACAGCACGGTCGCGCAGAAGCTCTCCAACGAGCTCGATAACTGGCGGCGGCAGCGCAACGGCTCCAGGCCGATGCGGCCTCAGGTCAGCAGCGGTTCCAACGGGCAATCTACGGGACCGGGACGCACCATCAAGGTGCGCGGGCACGAGACCCTGGTGGTGAGAAAGTCCAAGTTGCCCAAGCCGGAATCGGACGCAGCGTCAGACAAAAACTGACCCGCCTCGCGCGGCGGAAACAATCCCACCCGAGTCCCGGCACAATGATGCCGGTGGACTTCCCACGGCCTGACATTGGCGGATGCGGCATCATTGTCCGGAGGCGCATCATGGTTTCTCGCAAATCCCCGCAGCGACTCTCCCCAGCTTCCGCGTCGCGACTCTTTTGGCGCGATGGTCCCATAGAAGAAATGCTCGCCGGAGGTCGAAACTTACCGGGTCCACCGCGATCGGCACCGACCGGTTTCAGCATCGACGTCTGATGATCCCCACGCCGATCCCGATTTAGCATTGATCCGGTGTCCGAATTTCGCGATAAGAGCAGGTCCATCGGCGAAGAGCGGCGAAATCCGATTTGGACCTCGGGGCGTTTGGAGATCGAACATGGCTAGCATGAAGAAAAACGATTCGAACCCTGAAGTGGTCCTGTTAAACGGCAGGATCTATACCGTCGATCCCGTCAATCCCCGGGCGCAAGCGCTTGCGATTCGCGATGGCAAGCTTGCCTTCGTCGGCGCCGACAACAACGTCAAAACGCTGATCGGATCCGACACCCGCGTCATCGACCTGAACGGCAAGATGGTCATGCCGGGCATCAACGACGTGCACGTACATCCGCTGCTCGGCGGACGCGCCGATCTTTTCGAATGCCATTTCCTGCCTACGCTCTCGCTCGAAGAGGTTCTCGCCGTCGTGCGCGCCGATGCGCGCAAGGCCAAGCCCGGCGCCTGGATTGTTGGCGGCTCATGGGGCAGCAATTTCACTACCAAGCTTGCAACCCTCGATGCGCTGCGCGCGCTCGACGCGGCGAGCGAGGGTCATCCGGTTTTGCTGCGAGATGACAGCGTGCACAATCGATGGGTCAATTCGCGCGCGCTCGAACTTGCCGGCATCGATGCGAACACACCCGATCCGCTCGACGGCGTCATCGTCAGGGACGAGGCGTCCGGCGCGCCGGTCGGGTTGCTGTTCGAAGCGGCGGTCGCAGCGGTCGAGCACGCCGCCGAGGTAGCGAATCCTTATTCGCTCGAGGCCAACGTATCGGCGGTCGCGCGCGCGGTTGAAATTCTGAATTCATTTGGCGTCACCGGCCTGCAGGATGCGGCGGTCAGCGGCGCCGTTTTGTCGGCCTACAATAATCTCGACGCGCAAGGAAAACTTTCCGCCTGGGTGGTCGGTTCGATGATGGCGGAGCCGGCCGGATTTCTGCACGACCTGGTCGGCGACGAGCTGATCGAGCAACGCGCGAAATTCGCTAGCCCGCATGTGCGGCCGAGCTACGTCAAGATATTTCTCGACGGCGTGCCGATGTCGCGGACGTCCGCTTTCATCGAGCCGTACCTTCCCGATAAGGCGCACGGATGCTGCTTTCGCGGCACGACCATCAAAGCCCTGCCGGAACTGGCGCGCTTGATCGCAAAGCAGGAGGATCGCGGGCTGGCGGTCAAAATCCATTGCGCCGGCGACGGCGCCGTGCGGACCGCGCTCGACGCGATCGATGTGGTGCGCTCGTTCAAAGGCGCTACACCCCTGACGCATCAGATCGCACACGCCGGCTTCGTCGATCCCGCGGACATTCGGCGCTTCAAGGAGCTGAACGTGGTGGCGGACCTCTCGCCGATTCTCTGGTACCCCAATCAGATCATCGATGGTATTGAGCAGGCCGTCGGCGAGCGGGTTCGCGAATATTGGCCGAATCGCAACTTGCTCGAGGCGGGCGCCTTGATCGCGACCGGCACCGATTGGCCCGTTATCCCGAATCCCGATCCATGGTCAGGCATGGAGGGATTGATAACCCGCCGCAATCCGGACGGCCAATTTGACGGCGCGCTATGGCCGGAGCAGGCGCTCGATCTTCCGGCCGCAATCGCGGCCTATACCGCGAATCCGGCGCGGGCGATGGGAATGGAAAGCGTGACGGGGTCGCTCGCAGTCGGAAAATCGGCGGACCTGATCGTGCTCGACAGAAACCTGTTCGAGATCGCGCCCTCCGACATCGCCGACACCAAGGTGCTTACTACGATGTTCGAAGGACGAGCCGTCTACGAACGCGGCTAATTTCTGCAGCGGAACTATTCAAGAGAATTGTCTTGCGGTTGGGATGCGGGGTTGTATTCGCTAAATCACCGACAACAGCGGTACTCTCGAAAATCGAATCCATAAGGAGATCCCCATCGTGGCAAACTTTGAAGAGATAAAAGGCGCATGCTTTTGCGGATCGAATCAGTTCGCGATCTCGCAACCTGCCGTGGAAACCCATCATTGCCATTGTTCGGTATGCCGGCGGCTTCAGGGCGCCGCTTTCGTCACCCTCGCGATCTTTCCCAAGGCCGGTTTCCGATGGGCCAAAGGCGGGGATCTCCAAACTTTTAACAGCTCCGAAAAAGTCCATCGCAACCGATGCAAGAACTGCGGCTCGCCGCTGACTATCAACCTCGACGCGCTGCCCGACGTGGTCGCCGTCAGCCGCGCCTGCATCGATCCGAAAGCCAACGACGGGCACCCTGCGGCAACCTTGCGCCATGCCTTCTGGCCCGACCGGGTGCCGTGGCTCGAACTGCATGACGACCTGCGCAAGACCGACGGCTTCGACGGCTGAGCAGCGTGGCCGAGAAGCGGAAGACGGGCTTCCTGTTCGAAGAGATATATCTCTGGCACGATGCCGCGATGGGCGCGTTCCCGATGCAGCCCGGCCCTCACTTCGAGAATCCCGAAACCAAGCGTCGCTTTCGCGACCTGCTCGCAGTCAGCGGGCTTCTCGATGAACTGCAACCAATCAAGGCGATCCCCGCGACCGAAGATGATCTGGCTCGCTTCCACACTCGCGAATACATCGCGCAGATAAAACGCCTGTCGTCCGAGCGCGGCGGTGAAGCCGGAGAGTTCACTCCCTTTGGCCCGGGCAGCTACGAAATCGCTTTGCTCGCCGCCGGTGGTGTGATGCGCGCGGTCGAGGCGGTCGTGACTGACGCGGTCCGCAACGCATACGCGCTGGTGCGTCCGCCCGGCCATCACGCCCAGCCCAATCGCGGCCGCGGGTATTGCATCTTCGGCAACATCGCGGTCGCCATCTTACATGCGCGAGCCAGGCTGGGAGTGAAGCGCGTGGCAGTGGTGGATTGGGATGTCCATCACGGAAATGGAACCCAGCAGGCATTCTATGAAGATCCCAACGTGCTGACGATCTCGATCCATCAGGACAATCTCTACCCGCCGAACAGCGGCGCCGTCGGCGAGAACGGCGCCGGGCGAGGGGTTGGCTACAACCTGAACATCCCGATGCCGCCGGGGTCCGGAGACGGCGCATACGTCGCCGCCTTCGAACGAGTGATCGTCCCGGCCTTGCAGAGATTCAAGCCCGAACTGATCGTGGTCGCGTCCGGGTTGGATGCGGCCGGCACCGATCCGCTAGGGCGCATGATGCTCCATAGCGAAAGCTATCGCCGGCTGTCGCGCCTTATTTTGGAGGTTGCCGCCGATGTCTGCGCGGGCCGCGTCGTGCTTTCACACGAAGGCGGCTACTCGGCGGTGTACGTGCCGTTTTGCGGCTTGGCGATTATGGAGGAACTGTCCGGCCTCCGGACCGCGATTGTCGATCCGTTCCTCGAACTCGCCCGGAGCTGGGGCTACCAGGAACTTCAGCCGCAGCAAGAGGTCGCAATCGATCGCGCCACGGCATTGCTCGCCGGCATCAAGTAGTTCCAATGCGCTAGTCGGCCTCCACAACTACCAGCGAATCAGACGGGATGAAGAGTTTCCGCGCGAGCGAGAGAAAGTATTCTGGCGAAGACGTTTCGGTTCCAGATAGAGCGTTTGCATCGCGCTGAGACACTCGATGCCCGTTTCCCTTCCTGTCACTGGCGTGGCGTGGTTCACTGGTGGTGGGCGGCTCCGATTTGCAGGCCGGGAATGACGAAAGCACGAAGCGTATGTCAGACTACTGCATAGGTCGCCTCATCGACCACATTCACCTGCGGGTTGCGGATTTAGAAGCGAGTCGCCGTTTTTACGGCGCGGTGCTCGGGGCGCTGGGCAGACTATTCACGTACCAGGACGCTAAGTGTTTTGAATCGGATGAACTTTTCGTCGACGCCGCGGAGGGGCCAGTCAGCAAAATCCATCTCGCGTTTCAAGCTGGCAGTGAGGAAGTGGTGCGCCGATTCTACGTTGCAGGGCTCGCAGCCGGTGGCCGTGACAATGGCGCACCCGGAAAACGCGCTTATCATCCACGCTATTTC
>JBGPMZ010000209.1:0-5446 GCA_041487255.1 Binataceae bacterium (SeqCode)
AAGCGCGCCGCAACGTAGTCGGCCACGCGTTGGATCGGCGCGCGGTCGCCCTGCGCTTCTTCGACCATCTTGACGATCTGGGCGAGTGCCGTATCGGATCCGACCCGGGTCGCGCGAATCGTCAGCACGCCCGAGGTGTTGAGCGTCCCGCCCGCCACCGCGGCGCCCTGCCCTTTCTCAACCGGCATCGATTCTCCGGTGAGCATCGATTCATCGACCGCGCTCGCGCCGCTGACAACGATGCCGTCGACCGGGACTCGCGTGCCCGGGCGAACGATCACGACCTCATCGACCCGCACCTCGCCCGCCGGGATGCTGATTTCGCTGCCGTTCCTGACCACGATGGCGGTGTCCGGAACCAGGTTGAGCAGCGAGCGCAGGGCGGCCATCGCGCGGCCTCGCGCGCGCGCCTCGAGATATTTACCGAAGCGGATGAAAAGAATCAGTTCGGCCGCGGTCTCGAAGAATCGCGGGCCGGCGAAAAACCAATCGGGAAAAGTTGTCAGGACCGAATATCCGTAGGCCGCACTGATGCCGAGCGCGACCAGGGTGTCCATGTTGGCGGTGCGATTGCGCAAGGCGATCCACGCGCCGCGATAAAACGTCAGCCCCGCGGTGAACATCAGCGCGGTGGTGACGCCGAAGGCTACGAGGTCCGCGGCGCGGCTCCCGTGCATGTCGAGGTACATCACCAGCGCGGCGACAAATGCACTAGTGATCACCCACATCAGGTTCTGGCGCGCCTCGGCCTTGTCGAGGGCCGACTCCCCGGCCTTCGGTCCGGTTTCCTCATCCAGAAGCTGGTAGCCGGCCTTGGCGACCCGGTCCTCGATGGCGCCCTTCTCGACCGATTCATCCGCGCGAACGGTCAGCGTCTCGGCGGCGAAATTGACGTTCGCCTCGCGCACGCCGGCAATCTCGCGGACCGCGCCCTCGATGGTCAGTGCGCAATTCGCGCAGTGCATCCCGCGAATCTTGAATCTCTCGGTCTGGATTTCTTGGGCTTGGGCTTCCACTGGAAATGCCTTGCCGCTGAAGCGGCTGGATACACCAGGAGGCGCTTCGGCGCACCATCGATCTTGTCAGATCGGGCAATCGGCGACCAGCGCGAGGGGTCGCCCGACACGGTGTCTATCAGGAATGGAACGGAACTAAAGAGAGGAGCTAGTTGAAAGCTTCGACGGACGGAATCCGAATCGCATAGGCGCGCTCATTGGGAGGTACACGATCGGCGCGCAGGGCAGGATTGAGGTCGTGCAACTTCGCCACCGTGGTCTCGAACTTCACCGCGATGCTCTTCAGCAACGTGCCGCCCTTGAACTTGTGGATCGACCAGCCCGGTTCGTCCGGATAGTCTAGGTCGCCGATCCCATATGCCGGGACATTGTGTGCGATGAACGCAACGGCCATGAAGCGATTGAGCAACTGGCGCGTGCGACGAGGCAAACGATCGGCAAACTTGTTGTAGTTGGCGCCTTGAAGCATCCAGTAGCGTTCGAGGTTGCCGGCTCCGGTGTTCCATGCGATCAGCGCGACACGCCAATCGCTGTCGGCCTGATCATGGAGTTCCGCAAGATATTCAGCGGCAGCCTGGGTCGAGAGGATGGGATCGCGGCGTTCGTCGAGCCATCTGTTCACGCGCAGGCCGAAGCGCGCCGCAGTAGCGACGGTAAACTGCCATGGTCCTCTACCGCGCTTGGAGAAGTCGCTCTCGGCAAAAGTCAGGTACACCAAATCGTCCGGGATGCCTTGCTGCTTCATCAGCTTGACCATCTCGTGCAAGAACGGACGGCTTCGCTCGAACGCCAGCTTCAGACCCTGCGGCTGATCGAGGAAGTCTTTGACGTAGCCCTGAACCGCATGGTTGAGGAGCAACGGAAAGGGCGCGACCAAGCGCGGCTCCGAATGTACAAAGGGAGACGTCGCGACCCCGATCCCGGAGGTTACCTGCGACGGCTTCGCATCCCGAATGAGGGGCTCGGCGGTGTAGTCAAATGGGTTCGTACTAACCGATGAGGGCATCGGGGCGGAGGCTGGAATAGAGCTGACCGATGATGGCATCCGGTCAGCCGCACGCGCAGCCGATCGAAGATTCCCCCAAGATGCCAGTAGCGCTGCGACGGTGGCGACAGTCGTCGCAGCTTTCAGGTTCAGATTCATCGGCTCCCCGTCATGTCCCACCCCCAAGCCTGTAAACTTCGAACCGAGGCACACGGTATTCAGTCAGGCATTGAAGATCAACGCATACCAGGGAGGTTGGTCATTAAAAGGTCTAATGTGTCGGGGCATCGAGGATTATGCTTTAACGCTGCGGAAATGCGCGAGCGCGCCGGCTCCTTTTGAAAACCATTGTGGGAGTGATACTTTTCGCGTGTGCCTCCAGCCCTTCGCGCCGCCAAGAAAAGCGTTCGCAACCTGTGGAGGGACATCTTCGATGGCGTCGCCGATGCGGTGATCGTGGTCGATACCGACCTCAAACCGATTGCGGTCAACCCCGCCGCCGAGACGTTGCTGGGTGTCTCGCAGCTCGGGCGCTCGCTCTTTGGCGGTATCGTGCGACAAAACGATTGGCTCGCCAGGATGCTCAATGCCTGTCTGAATACCGGGCAAAGCCTCGGCGACCCCGACGCCATGTTCAATATTGGACCGCGAGCGGTAACGGTCCGCGCCGAGATTTCGCCGCTCGCCGGCTCTGACGGGCAGATCGGCGGCGCGATTGTCCTGCTGCACGACCTGTCGCATCAGAAGAGCGCCGAACATGCGGTCGAGGGTCCCCCTCAGTTGAGACTCTCGCCCGCTGGCCTTGCGCATGAGGTCAAAAATCCCTTAACCGGCATCAAGGGCGCCGCCGAGCTGCTGGCCGCCGGACATCCCGATGACCCGCGGCTGCGGCAGTACTGCGACGTCATCCTGGACGGGGCCAATCGCATCGCGGCGCTGGTGGAGCAGGTGCTGGCGGTCAGCGCCCCCCGCCGCCTCAAGCAGGACGAGGTCAATATCCATAAGGTGATACATCAAGCGCTCAAGCTGGCCGGGCTATTCCCCAAGCCACCGCCGGAAATCACCGTCGAGCAGGAGTTCGACCCCAGCCTGCCCGATGTCATCGGCGATGAACCAGCGTTGGAGCGCGCAATCCTAAATCTGGTCCGCAACGCCATCGAGGCGATGGACAATCACGGTCGCCTGCGCATCCGCACCCGGATGGAGACCGAGTTTCGCCTCGCCGCCGAGGGCAAGCGCCGCCAGTTCCTGCGCGTCGAGGTCATCGACAGCGGACGCGGCCTGACCCAGGGAGAGCTCGACCAGCTCTTCACCCCATTTTTCACCACCAAACCCTCGGGGACCGGGCTGGGCCTGGTGCTCAGCCAGCGGGTCGCCGCACTTCATGGCGGCAAATTATGGGCCGAGCGCGGCGGCATCGAGGGTCCCGAGACTTCCACCAACCCCGAGGCACGTTCCCGCGGCATGAGCTTCAAGGTCACGCTGCCGGTGAAGGGTCAGGCATGAGCGCCACGAGTGAAGCTGCCCCGCGCATCACAATCATTGGCGCGGGTGAGATGGGCGCCGCAGTCGGCCGCCGGCTGCGCGAATGCGGTGCGACGGTGACCACTTCGCTTAAAGGCCGCAGCGCCGCGAGTATCGAGCGGGTGCGGCGCGCCGGTATCGAGGTCCTCGACGATGACAATCTCCTCTCGCGCCATGCCGACTTTGTGATGTCGATCGTTCCGCCGGGAGTGGCGGTCGAGGTCGCCGAGCGTCTGCGCGATCTCCTCCGGGGCGCCGACGCGATTTTCGTCGAATGCAACGCCATCGCGCCCGCCACGACACGGCGCATCGAGGAGACTCTTCGCGGGGCGCGCTTCATCGACGCCGGCATCATTGGAGGGCCACCAGTCGCGGGCACTCAGGATCCCTCGAAGGGCCCGCGCTTCTATGCCTCCGGCGCGCATGCGCATGAATTGATGAGGCTTGCGAAGTACGGGCTCGACATCGCGGTGCTGGACGCTCCAGTCGGCGCGGCCTCTGCGCTGAAGCTGGCCTACGCGGGAATGACCAAGGGCTTCACCGCACTCGCCACCGCGATGGTCAATGCGGCCTCGCGCGAGGGGCTCGCTGAGGCGCTCCGAGCGGAGCTATCGCGCACGCAGCCCGGATTCCTCGCGCGCTTGGAGCGCTCGATTCCCGATATGTTCCCGAAAGCATATCGATGGGTGGCGGAGATGGAGCAGATTGCGGAGTTCATCGGCGACGCTCGCGAAGGCGCGAACATCTATGAGGGCGCCGCCCGTCTCTATGAATGGATCGCCTCGGAACTGAGCGAGGAACCAAAGACGGCGACCATCGAGGCACTCACTGAGTTCTGCAAGAAGCAGTGAAGAAAGCTACACTGGAACCCATGCAGAAGAGTCGCAAAACCGTGGACAGCCTTAATCGGGCTGCCGCATCAAATGGTAAGGGTCTGGACAAAGCCACCTTTGACGGCAGCCTCGACCGCCTGATCGAAACCATGGACGGAGTACCGCGAACTGGATGCGCTGCTGGCGAAGGCTAAGGGCAAATAGCATCACTGCTTTTTGTGGCGAAGGCCGAATCGCAAGATTCGGCCTTTGTATTTTCGGCTTTGGCATCGCCAAAGCCAGCCGACGTAACGCTTAGCCCGGCGCGCTGAGCGCTGCGATACATTCCTCGCGAATCTTCCAGATCTCTTCCCAGTTGCGATGCGGCATCTCGCGCGTCACCCAGTCGCGCATCCACCCGCGATGCATCGAGACTTTATAATCGCCAATCTGCGCGGGCGTGATGGTCTCTTCTCGGAGAAAGCGCGCGATAAGTTCCGTCGGACCGACCGCGTCGCGCGTCACATCGATGCGCGTATGATCATATGTAAGATAGCAGTGCGCCTCGGGCACGAATGGCAGGCCATACTTACTCAACACCGCGCCGACGCTGGGCGTGTTGCGCCCGGTCATCTCGTAGATGCCGAGCGTGAGGTGAACCGGGAGTCGCTGCTCAATCGCGAGCGCGGCCAGCAGCGCGTGCTTGGTGCTGCAGGTGCCGAGTCGCTCCGACAACACGAGATGGAAATTCGCGCGATCCGTATTTCGTCCATACGGCAGTTGATGGATGAAGCGCGCGGCCGCGCAATAGTCATCGATGCCGAGGGCGAGGAACTGCGCGCTTATCTCACCTGATGCGGCGAGTTGCCGCTCGGGCAGCGCGTCCCAACTCCGCATGGGATTCTCCATACCGAATCGGCGCTAGCCGCGCTTGAGCATCACGCTGCGGATGAAACGCGGATCGATGCGGTCATCAGGATCGAGCTCCGCGAACTCCTCTTCAATGATGTTCAGGCACGAGTTGAGGAAGTCGGCGCTGTGCGCGCGGACGTCATCCTCCAGCCTCATCTCCAGCACGGCCTCGACATCGGCATGGAAACCGTCGCTGA
>JBGPMZ010000210.1:0-5423 GCA_041487255.1 Binataceae bacterium (SeqCode)
AACCACCAAGATCGGCGAGATTACCGAAACCAACTTCGGCCACGGCGCCGAGGCGTTTTCGATTCTGCAGGCGGAAGGTCCGGCCGGAATTCCGATCTACCTCATCGAGCACGAGGGATTTTTCGATCGCGAGGGCGTCTACGGCGAGCGCGGCAAGGCCTATTACGACAACGTGATGCGCTACATTTTCTTCGGCCGCGCCGCGGCCGTGGTCGCCGCGGAGTACGTGCATCCCGATGTCCTGCACGCGCATGATTGGCACGCCGCGAGCACGGCCATCGTGATGCGCGCCGATGAGAAGATCAGCGCGAAGCTCCGCAACACGCTCTCGGTCTTCACCATTCACAATCTCGCCTACCAGGGCGTTTTCGATCCGGTCGACTATCCGCTGCTCGGAATTGATTGGACCTACTACACCGTCGACAGCCTGGAATTTTACGATCACGTCAATCTGATGAAGGGCGCGATCCAGCTGAGCGACGCGGTCAGTACCGTGAGCCCGAGCTATGCCGCCGAGGCCGTCAGCGATGCGGACTTCGGCTTCGGCCTGGAGGGCGTGCTGCAGAAAAAAGGCGTCTACTTCCGCGGCATCCTCAACGGCGCGGACTATTCGGAGTGGAATCCCGCCACGGACAAGCTAATCGCGGCGAACTACACGCCGGGCCGCCTCGAAGGAAAGAGCGCATGCAAGAGCGACCTGCTCAAGGCGGTCAAGCTGCAACCGATCGAGGGCGCGCCGCTGCTGGGGATGGTGTCGCGGATGACTTCGCAAAAGGGCTTCGATCTTTTGCGCGACGCCTTCGATCGCATCGCCCAGATGAATCTGCAAATCGTGATGCTCGCCAACGGCGATACTTCCTTTGAAGGCTATTTTCGCGAAGCGCAGCACCGCTTCCCGGATAAGTTTCGCATCATCGACGAATTCGACAACGTCCTCGCCCACAAGGTTCAGGCCGGCTGCGATTCATTTCTGATGCCCTCGCGCTTCGAGCCGTGCGGGCTCACTCAAATGTATGCGATGAAATACGGCGACCCGCCGGTGGTTCGCGCGACCGGAGGTTTGTGCGACACGGTCGCAGATTTCGATCCCAAGGCCGGCAAGGGCAACGGTTTCGTATTCGAGCAGTATTCCCCGGATGACCTTTTGACGGCGCTCGACCGCATGACGGCGCTGTTCCGCAGCCGCCAGCAATGGCGCAAGCTGATGGCGAACTGCCTTGCCGCCGATTTCTCATGGGAGAAATCCGCCCGCACCTACCTGGATTGGTTCGAGCAGCTTCATCGCGAGCGCCGCGCCACGGCTGCGCAACCGCACTAATGCCCGAATCCGTGCGCCGATACGTGATCTATGCCGATGGCGCATGCCTCGGAAATCCGGGTCCTGGGGGGTGGGGCGTGGTGGTAGCAGAACCCGCCATCGAGTATCGCGAGCTGAGCGGCGGCCCGTATCCGGCGACCACCAACAACAAAATGGAAATCACCGCGGCCCTCGAGGGACTGCGGGATGTCGAGCCGGGCTCGGAGGTCATCGTGCGCAGCGACAGCTCCTATGTCGTGAACACCATGATGCTCGGATGGAAGCGCAAGGCGAACGAGGATTTCTGGCGCGAGCTCGATCGCGAGGTGGCCACGCGAAAGGTGCGTTTCGAGTGGGTGCGCGGTCACGCCGGCGACAAGCACAACGAGCGTGCGGACAAATTGGCGGCCGCCGCGGCGAGAGGCATCCGGCTGGACCTCGAGGATGAACCATCGGCGCCGCGGACCGAGAGCGACCTCGAGAAGCTCGAGTTGCTGCTCAAGCCCGGAGAATCGATTCGACGTTGCGCGCGATGCGGACAGTCATTCGTAACCGACTCACCCTACCGCTCCTGCTGCGCGCTTGTCGCATGCCAATTGAAAGCGCGCACCGGGAAATGAGCTCGCGTTACCACACGCTGGGAATCATCTTGTCGCTGCCGTCCTGGTAATTCCGATACTCGTCGCCATAGCGATCGATCAGCAGCTTCTCCTCTCGCCTGATCAAACGATTCATCACCATCCCGACGATAATGATCGCGAGCACCGCTGAGATCGGCGCACCGTAGGCGATCGGCCATGCGATCAGGGCGAGGTAGATTCCGGCATAGACCGGATGGCGGATGAAGCGATAGAAGCCGCGCTGCACCAGCACTCGCTGGTAGGCGCCGTTGCTCCGCTCCCAGGAAAAAAAGCCGAGTTGGATTCGCGCGCCGAGCGCCAGCCATAGCCCTCCCAGTTCCAGCGACAGCGCGAGGCCGCTGAGCCATCGCGGAGCCTCGCCACCATACAGATAGGTGCGCTCGAACGGCGCCGCGAAAAACAGCAGCAGCAGCGGTCCCTGATCGGCGACGCGCCGCACCACCGCGTCACGCGCGGGATCCGGACCGTATTCGTCGCGCACCAGCAGATCGGCAAATCGAAAGCCCGCATACGCGAGCAGGTAGGCGGCGATGTAGGTGTGCGCGCGGAAGTAACTGGTAATCGCGAGTCCGAGCGCCACCGCGCCAACCACCGCGACCAGGAAAATCGCTAACTCGCCGAGACGCAGGAAAAAGTTTCGATCGGGCAGGCTATCGGGGATGGGTTCGAGGCGAACCTCGGGCGCCGC
Organism: Binataceae bacterium (SeqCode); assembly: GCA_041487255.1. Classification (GTDB taxonomy): domain Bacteria; phylum Desulfobacterota; class Binatia; order Binatales; family Binataceae; genus DATGKG01. Next base: position 2,627 of record JBGPMZ010000210.1, read on the forward strand.
CACCTCTGCGCTCGCCGTCAACGGGACGGTCGGCTTCGAAGGCGGCTGACTCGCGGTGGAATCGGAAGCATCGGACATGATGAGAATCTCTCAAATGCTTGAAACGAATGAAAGAGGACTGCGCGAGGAGTGGATGTGCAGGAAAACAACTGCATACCGGGGCATGCGCAATTCGCTAACTGCGATAATCTTTTGCGAAAGCTAGCGAACCGCGAATTACGTTTCGCGTAATGCTAGATTTTTTGACTTAGATAAAACGCAGATAAACAAAGCGATTTTCCAATCTACGATTTCGCAAACTGCCTCAATACTGCCTCTTGACCTCAGAAAGTGCCTTTTCCCACCGTGGCACCACCCTTGCTCAAGTGTCCCACAACGAGACCACGGAGGAACAAGAGCATGAACTCACGAATCAGTGAAGCCACCATCAACTACAATCGCAGTGACGAGCAGACCGGCGAAGCGACCTATCGCGCGCAGTACGCGATGCTGAATGAAATGCCCGGCATCGTGTTCGGACTTCTGACGCTGGCGTGGATCGTGACCTCGCTGCTGCACCTGGCCTAAGCCGCGCCACCATCAACATCCTAACGACTTGCTAACGACTTGAGGAAACGAAAATGAACGCACGAATCAACGAAGCAACAATCCCTGGGTTGGTGAACGAAGAGCAAGCCAGCGAGGCCACCAATCGCGCTCGCTATGCGATGCTTAACGAGCTGCCCGGCGTGGTATTCGGTTTCCTGACGCTGGCGTGGCTCGTCACCTCGCTGTTCGGGTTGGTCTGAGCCGGGCTATTACTTTGAATCGGATAGAGCATCGCATTGACGGAGGCGCTCGCGGTGTCACTGACGGCGCGCTTCATGACAGTGAGAGAGACCAAGATGATTGCGGCGGTGAGTAAAATGGTGACCCAGATCATGGCGCGGATGCGGCTTAGCATCGAGTTCAGCCGCTCGACCGTGAACGGCTCGCCGTCGCCATGCGCGGCAACTTCTTCTTGCCGCCCGATCCTGAACGTCAGCCCGAAAGTGATGTAGGTCTGGATGAAGATGAGCAGGAACGCCAGTCCCAGCTTGAGCGAGAGCGCAGCCCAGATGCGGCTGAAGTACTCGAACTTCATCTCGGCCTTGACGTCCGTCAGCCGCATTGCGCCGGTGATTACGACGATACCGAGCATCGCGATCGTGAACGGATTGTAGAATTTGAATCCGGTGATGAGCGCCGCCCGGCGCCGAGATTCATCACCCGCCTGCTCCGCTACCGGCAACAACATATAGATGACCGCGAACTGCGCGCCGAAGTACGCAGACATCGCGAGGATGTGAACCCAGATCAGTAAGTTGGCGCTGTCCAAGACGCGGCCTACTCGCGAGGATCGAAATCGAGCACGTTGGTGCGCGCGAGCTGCGAATACCAGCGCCCGCTGTCCTTGACGATGCGCTGCTGAGTTTCGAAATCGCAGTAGACGATCCCGAAGCGCTGCTGGAATCCCTCAGCCCATTCGAAATTGTCGGTGAAGGTCCACAGGAAGTAGCCGCGCACATCGGCGCCCCTCTCGATCGCGCGCCCCATCTCGCCGATGTATCCGCGCAGGAAGCGGATGCGCCGCTGGTCGCGAACCTGGCCGTCAGCATCGGGCTGCTCGCCGTATGAGGCGCCGTTTTCCGTGACGTAAATCGGCATCTTCGGATAGTCGTGCGAGATGCGCAGGATCATTTCGGAAAGCGCCTGCGGATAAACCTCCCATCCGAAATCCGTCAGCTCGTTCTCCTCTCCATGATACGCGGGACGGGTTCCCATCATCGTGTCGTGCGGGTCGTGCGCAATCGTCATTCGTGTATAGAGATTGATGCCGATGAAGTCGAGCGGCGCTTTGACGATCTCCATATCGCCGGGGCGAACGTCGAGCCATTCCTCCTCGGTGCCTTCCAGGAAAATTTTCGGATAGCGGCCCTCCATCGCGGTTTCGAGGAACCATACATTGTTGAAGCGATGGTATCTCTCGGCCGCCTCGCGGTCCTCGCGTGAACCGGTCTTCGGAAAAACCGGTTGCATGCTGAACGCGGTCCCGACCATCTCCGGTTTGGTGTTGGCGCGGATCGCGCGCACGCCCAGTCCTTGCGCGAGATTGACGATGTGACCGGCCTTCATCGCGATACGGCGATCGTGAATGCCCGGTGCGTGGATAGCGAACATGTAGCCGAGCACGGTGAAAATCCACGGCTCGTTGAACGTCATCCAATGCTTCACGCGATCGCCGAAGTTCTTCGCGCAGATCGCGGCGTAGTCGGCGAAGTGGTTCGCGACGTCGCGATTGGTCCATCCGCCGAGATCGTGCAGCACCTGCGGAAGATCCCAATGATAGAGCGTCACGAATGGTTGGATGTTGCGCCGGAGCAGCTCGTCGATGACGCGATTGTAGAAGTCGATGCCTTTCTGATTCGCCTCGCCCTTGCCGTGCGGAAGGATTCGCGGCCACGCGAGCGAAATGCGCGCGGCATTCAGCCCGAGGTCAGCCATCAGCGCGATGTCCTCGCGATAGCGATGGTAGAAATCGCATGCGACGTCCCCGGTGTCGCCATGCTTGATTTTGCCGGGCGTGTGCGAGAAGCGGTCCCAGATCGACTCGCCCTTGCCGTCCTCGTCGTGCGCGCCTTCGATTTGGTAAGACGCACTCGCAGTTCCCCACAGGAAATTGTTCGGAAAGGTGATCGAAGCCATCACGCGTTTATATCCGCGCGTGGGGCGCGTGGAAACCTTCGCACGCCGGCTTCGATCATCCGCAGAGGGCTTG
>JBGPMZ010000211.1:0-5398 GCA_041487255.1 Binataceae bacterium (SeqCode)
AGGTCTCGGTCGTCGATCATATGTCGAACGGCCGCATGGTCCTCGGTCTTGGCCGCGGTCTGGCGCGGATCGAGTTCGACGGCTTCCGCGTGCCGCTCGGCGAGTCGCGCGAGCGCTTCATCGAGTACGCCGAGATGCTCATCGCCGGCCTCGAACAGGGCTACTGCGAGTATGACGGCAAGTACCTGAAGCAGCCGCGCCGTGACATCCGTCCCAAGCCGTTCAAGTCGTTCAAGGGCCGCACCTATGCCGCGGCGGTGTCGCCCGAGTCCTCGCGCATCATGGCGAAGCTGGGGGTCGGCATCCTGATCATCCCGCAAAAGCCGTGGGAAGCGGTCGCGCAGGAACTCGGCGAGTATCGCCAGATCTACAAGCAGGTCAACGGCGGCGAGCCGCTCCCCACCATCGCGGCGGGGTGGACCTTCTGCGACAAGAACGTCGATCGCGCGCATGAGATGGCGGTCAAATGGATCGGCGGCTACTGGCAGACCGCGCTACGCCATTACGAGATGGCGGCGGACCACTTCGGCAAGGCCAAGGGCTACGAGTATTACGAGGCGATGGCGAAGAATCTTGCGGCCCCGGGCAGCAAGGACGCATCGATCGACTACTTCCTCAATCTACAGGTGTGGGGCACGCCCGAAATGTGCTTCAACAAGATCGACGAGATCCGCAAGCGCGTGAATGCGAATCACTTCACGGGCGTGTTCAGCTATGCGGGCATGCCGTGGGAAGACGCGGAGAAGAGCCTCACGCTGTTCGCGAAGGAAGTGATGCCGGAGCTGAAGAGGCTCAATGGCGCGCAGGCCGAAGCGGCCTAGAAAATCCGTCGCGCGAGCGCGGTTATTGCGATCCTCTCCCGCGCTTTTTTGCTGGAGAGGAAGCGCGGCGCGACGGTTGCGTTGGGTGCGAGCAACCGCCGTGACGCGCAGGTGAGGGTGATGACGAATGCCACCTGCACCGAGTCGTAGCCATTGTTAGTTGCGAGGCGGCGCGAGCGATCGCGCCGCCTCGTGCGTTTCGTAGCCAGTGTGGTAGGAGAAGTCCTGATGCGTCGCACGTAAATACAGAAGACGTGACGATCGGGTGAGGCCCGAAGGGGGCGCGTAGCGCCACGGCGCAGCCGTACCCGAGGCGGAGCGAAGCGGAGTCGAGGGAAATTATAATGGACATCGGAATCTTCATGATGCCGTCGCATCCGCCCGAACGAGACTTTCGCGAGGGCTTCGAATGGGACTTGAAGCATCTCGAACTATGCGATCGCGCCGGCTTCTCCGAGGCCTGGATCGGCGAGCACTTCTGTTCGCCATGGGAGCCGAATCCCGCGCCGGATCTGCTCATTGCGCAGGGACTCTTGCGCACCACACGGATGAAGCTCGCGCCCGGAGCGCATCTGCTGCCCTATCATCATCCGGCGGAACTCGCGTGCCGCGTCGCGTACCTCGATCACATCGCGAAGGGACGCTTCATGTTCGGCGTTGGCGCCGGCGGCCTGCCAAGTGACTGGCGCCTGTTCAATGTCGATGGGACCAGCGGCCAGAATCGCAAGATGACGCGCGAGGCGCTCGACATCATTCTCAAGCTGTGGGAGTCCGACACGCCCTTCGAGCATCGCGGCGAATACTGGACCGTGAATCGCATCGACACGATGCTGGGGACGCTCAAGTTCCACATCAAGCCGTATCAGAAGCCGCATCCGCCGATCGGCATCGCGGGCCTCACGCCTAAATCCGACACGCTTGAAATCGCGGGCGAGCGCGGCTTCATGCCGATGAGCCTCAACCTTTCGAGTGCGTATCTCGCCGAGCATTGGGCCTCGGTCGAGCGTGGCGCCGCGAAGACCGGCCGCACGCCCAATCGCGATGACTGGCGCGTGGTGCGCGAGGTCTATATCGCCGAGACTGACGCCGAAGCGAAAAAGCTCGCGCTCAAGGGGATGCTGGCGCGCGCGTATCGCGAGTACCTGCTGCCGTTGTTCGGGGACTTCGGCCTGCTCTCGCTGTTCAAGCATGACCAGAGCGTCGCGGATTCCGACGTCACGCCGGAGTATCTGGTCGAGCACAGTTGGCTGGTCGGATCTCCGCGCACAGTCACGCAGAAGCTCGCTGACATGTACGGCGCCTCGGGTGGCTTCGGCACGATGCTGGTGCTGACCTTCGATTTTTCCGAAGAGCATGAGGCGTGGGCGACCTCGCAACAGGCGCTGATCGACGAGGTGTTGCCGCAATTCCGACAACGCGCGGCGGCGTAAGCGAGCATCATTTGAAGGAAGATTATATGGCCGATCAGTTCGACGCCATCATCATCGGCGCCGGAGTTGCCGGGCTGTATCAGCTCTACCGTTTGCGGCAGGCCGGACTGTCGGTGCGCGTATATGAAGATGGCGGCGGAGTAGGAGGCACCTGGTATTGGAATCGCTACCCCGGTGCGCGCTTCGATTCCGAGAGCTACAGCTACGGCTATTCGTTCTCCGAGGAACTCCTGCAGGAGTGGGATTGGAAGGAGCATTTCTCCGGCCAGCCTGAGACCGAGCGCTACCTCAACTACGTGGCCGATAAGTTCGATTTGCGCCGCGACATCCAGCTCGACACGCGCGTCGTCTCGGCGAGTTTCGTTGCGGCGGAGAATGGTTGGGAAGTGCAACTGGGGGATGGCAGCTGGGCGCGCGCCAGATTCCTCATCGCAGCAGTCGGCATCCTGTCCGCGCACTATGTGCCTGACTTTGCGGGTATCGATAGCTTCAAGGGCGAGTCGTATCACACCGCCAGATGGCCACATGAAAAGCCCGACTTCGCAGGCAAGCGCGTAGGCGTAATTGGCACCGGCGCTACGGCAGTCCAGCTCATCACGGAAATCGCTAAGGAAGTCGGGCATCTGACGGTATTTCAGCGCACGCCGAATTATTGCGCACCGCTGCGCAATTCGCTGATCGATCCCGAGACGCAGAAGAAAATCAAAGCGAGCTATCCGGAGATCTTTCGCCGCACGCGCGAAACCACCGGCGCCTTCATCCACGACTTCGACCCGCGATCGGTTTTTGAGGTATCGCCGGAAGAGCGGCTCGCGCACTTCGAAAAGATCTGGGCGCAACCCGGTTTCGCCAAATGGCTCGGTAACTTCCGCGACATCATGACCAATCCGGAGGCCAACGAACTGTACGCCGAGTTCGTGCGTAACAAGATTCGCGCGCGCGTCAAAGACCCGGCGGTTGCGGAAAAGCTTGCACCTAAAGACCATCCGTTCGCCGCCAAACGCATTCCGTTGGAGAGCGGCTACTACGAGGCATACAACCGCGACAATGTGAAGCTGGTGGATGTTCGCGAATCGCCCATCGAGCGCATCACTCCCAAGGGGGTCAAGACGCGCGACGCCGAGTACGAACTCGATGTCCTTATCTACGCCACAGGTTTTGACGCGGTGAGCGGATCGATGACCAGGATCGATATCCGCGGCGAGGGTGGGCAATCGCTAAAGGAAAAATGGGCCGAGGGTCCCCGCTCTTACCTTGGGATCCAGACCGCGGGCTTTCCGAATTTTTTCATCGTCAATGCTGCGACGTTCTGCAACCTGCCCAGATGCCTCGAATGGATTGCGGATTGGGTGTCCGATTGCATCTGCTATATGCGCGCCAAGGGCTTTGCGCGCGTCGAGGCCACGCCGCAGGCGGAGGACAAGTGGACGCAGCACGCAGCGGAGCTGGCGGATCGCTCGTTTCTGACTCGCCGCGATTCCGACTCGAGTTCGTGGGCTCTCGGGGCGAACATTCCCGGCAAGTCGCGCGCCTTCCTCTTCTATGCGAGGAGCGCGCCGTCCTATCGCAAAGAGTGCGAGCAGGTGGCGGCCAAAGGCTACGAGGGATTTCTGATTAAGTAAGGAGACAGTTATGTCGGTGCGAATTCATCCGATGCTATGTGGCGTGCTCGAAACCGAAGCGTCCGGCATCATGGCCAAACAACCTGGACGGCTGCGGCTGCCGATTCCGAGCTACCTGATCGTGCACCCCAAGGGCTCGGCAGTGTTCGACACCGGACTGCATCGCGATTTGCAGAAAAATTCCGATCGCCTCGGACCGCTTGGCAAGATGTTCGAGGTATTCTTTCATCCCGGCGAAGAGCTTGGCGCGCGGCTGCGTGCGCACGACGTCGATCCCGCGCGGGTCGACTACATGATCAATTCGCACTTGCACTTCGATCACGTCGGCGGCAACGCGGACCTTCCGAACGCGAAGCTGGTGGTGCAACGTCTCGAATGGGAAGCGGGCGCCAATCCAGAACTCATCCGCAAAAATGGCTACAATCGCAAGGACTTCGATCTCGGTCACAAGTTGCAACTCGTCGACGGCGAGCACGATCTCTTCGGCGACGGCAGCGTGACCCTGATCCCGAGCTACGGCCACACCGCGGGACATCAGTCGCTGCGCGTGCGCCTCGACAGTGGCGAGGTCGTGCTGACTGCCGACTCCTGCTACATGCGCAAGACCCTCGAAGAGATGGTGCTGCCACCCTTCGCGCACAGCTACGACGCGATGCGCGAAGTGATCCTTCGCTACCGCGCGATGGAACGCGCCGGCGCGCGGCTGATCTTCGGCCACGACGCCGCGCAGTGGAACGAGAAAGAAGGCGCACTCGCACAGGCACTCCCTTAGACAGGGTGTTGAGAAAGCCTACAGAAGGAGAGATATGCGGCAGTCCTCAACACCCTGGATCCGAAAACTGGCTGCATACCTTCATCATCTCTCCCTACCGGGAGAGACAAGAGAGAGGTAGGAGGCGTGCCATGAACATCGACTACGATCCATTTTTCTCTGAGCATCGCGAGGATCCGTATCCGACTTATGCCGAGTTGCGCCGCAGCGCGCCTGTATATTGGGCCGAACGCTCCAAAATGTGGGTGATCTCGCGCTACGACGACGTGATGAGCGTGCTCAAGGACACCACGCGATTTTCCTCCGACGCGATGGCGACCGTGCTGACCGGTTCAACTCCGCACAGGTCATACGACGGTTCGCCGGGGGCGCCGCGTTCAAGCGTTGTCACCAGTGACCCTCCCGTACACACTGGGCTGCGCAACGTGGTAAACCGCGGTTTCACTCCGCGGCAGATCTCGGCATGGAAGCCCGAGGTCGAAAAGATCGTCGACGATTGCGTTGCCACGATGCGCAAGGGGAAGCGCTTCGACATCGTTGCCGACCTCACGATTCCGATGCCGGTGATCGTCATCGCGAATGTGCTGGGGGTCGAGCCCGCGCGCTACACCGAATTCAAGAAGTGGGCGACGGTAATCACGGCCGGCATGAACGGCTCGAAGCGTCATCTCGGTTTCGTCGGAAGCGGCGCGGCGGCCGCGAGCGCGGAGATGTCGAAGTACCTCGCGGAAATCATCGAGCGGAAAACCTCGG
>JBGPMZ010000212.1:0-5396 GCA_041487255.1 Binataceae bacterium (SeqCode)
CCCCGATTCCGTGAACGAATGGACCGATGAGATAACACCGCTGCGCGTGAGAAACGTCCCGAACAGCGTAAGCCCGAAGGCCATGCCAATGAGCACCAGGTTCCATACCTTCAGCATGTCCTTGCGCTCCTGGATCATCACGGAATGGAGATACGCGGTCATCACCAGCCACGGCATGAAGGCGGCGTTCTCGACCGGGTCCCACGCCCAGTAGCCACCCCATCCGAGGACCTCGTAGGCCCATCGCGCACCGAACATGTTGCCGAGCGTGAGGAAGAACCACGAGAAGATTGCCCAACGGCGCGTGCTGCGAATCCACGAATCGTCGAGTCTGCCGGTGATCAGGGCCGCCGCGGCGAAGGCGAATGGCACCGTGGTGCTGACATAGCCGGTGTACAAGGACGGCGGATGAATCGCCATCCAGTAGTTCTGCAGAAGCGGATTGAGATCGGAGCCCTCGATGGGACGCACCGCAAGCAGATCGAAGGGCCGCGTCACGAAGTTGAGCATTCCGAGGAAGAACACCGCGACAATCGCCATCACCGCGAGCGCATACGGCGCGATCTCGGGATTGCGCCGGCGATTCTGGAACGCGACGATCGATGCGAACGTCGCCAGCAGCAGCGTCCATAGGAGCAGCGAGCCCTGCTGTCCACCCCAGAGCGAGGTGATTTTGTAGATCGTCGGAAGCGTCGTGCTCGAATACGACGCGACATATTCGAGTGAAAAGTCGCTGGTGAGCAGCCCGGCCCATAGCGAGACCGCCGCAATCGCCACCATCGCGGTCATCGCCCAGATGGCGTGGCGCGCGCTGACGATGACCTCGGTCGCATTGCGCCTTGCGCCGTAGACATTCGCGGCGATCGAGTAGAGCGCCAGAATCAGCGCGATCGCGAGCGCGAGCTGTCCGAGATTCGGCATCGAGCTGCTACTTCACCCGCTTAGGTTTGTATTTCGAGGGACAACTGGTCATCACCTGCGTCGCGGCGATGCTATCCGCGCCGCTAAGACGGCCTTCCACGATTACGTCTTTGTTCGCCGCAAACATGTCGGGCTTCGGTTGCCCGATGCACGTCACGGTGAACGAGGGCGTCTCGGAAACCGCGATCGGCTTCACTCCGCCATCCTGCTCAGCATCGGGAATCTGATAGATGCCGAACTTGAGGGTGAGTGTCACCGGATCCCAACTGATGCTGCCGGGGCTGACACGGCCCGCGATACGCAGCCCCTGCCCCTCGAGGCTGGCCTGACGCGCCGCGACTTCGTTGACGGTCATGTAGTATTCGGAGGTGTTCTGAATCGCCGCGTATATGAGGTAGCCGACGGCCGCGGCTATCAAGCCTGCCCCGAGGACAAAGCGGGACCTGATTCGCATATCCGGTTTGAAACTCCTGCCGCAATCGATTGCGGCGTCATCCGCTCGGCCAATTGTGTCAGGAGAATTTTGCGATAACAACCGACTTCACCAATCGCGGCGAGGTCTCTTGAGCGATTGGATCTTAAGTCGCGTTCTCGTTGTCGAGTTGTGCTGTATGGCGTACCAACATCGGCTTTGAGAACGCTTGCTGCTATCGTCTGGCGACCGCGATGCAGGATCCAGTACGACATCAATACCATCCGGAAAATCGCGCGGAGGTGTTCGACCTGGTCCGAGCATCGGTTGCGCCGGAGATCAGCGCCCGCGTGATCGCCCAGTGGGCATGGAAGTACGAAGCGAGTCCTTACAACCGTCCGGAGGGGCCGACCGTTGACATCATTCGGATCGGCAGCAAGCTGGTCGCCCTGGTGGCGGGCTTCAGGGTGAAGATGTCGATGGGCGGGATTGCATGCTTCGGGGAATGCCGCTCTGAATGGCTGGTTCATCCTGCCTATCGCGGCAACAAGATCTGGCAACGCCTGCCGCCAATGGACACCGCAGAAGTCCTGTTCGGTTGGTCCATGGTGAAGCCGCGCCATCCCCGCTCAATGGGATGGAGTGTAGAGGCTACGAGGCCGCTCCTTCGACTCCTCGATATGGGACCGATCGTCGAGCAATTTACCCATAGACCGTGGCTAGCATCGCTCGGGACAGGCGGCGCCGCCGCCGCGCGAATTGCCACTTCGCCCTTTCGCCGCGCGAACGGCCGTCGCGGCGATGGGGTGGTGCGCCTCGAAGCCTTCGACACACGCGCCGATAGGTTATCCGAACGTGCGCGCCGCGCCGAGCAGGCGATGGTAATGCGGGACCATCACTACCTGAATTGGCGCTACTGCCAGCGCACCGATGCCACCTACATGCTGTTCGGAGTCGAACGCGGCGCGGAACTGGCCGGGTTTATGGTCGCTCGCGCGGCCCCCTTCCAGGGCATGCCATGGGGCTACCTGGTCGATTTCCTCGTAGAAGAGAACTCCGGCGATGTCCTGTCATCGCTCATCGCGGCGGCTATCGATGAGTTCCGTCGCCTCGGGGTCGCCGCGATTTCCTGCTACGCGACCGATTCCATGTCGCGCCGCAGGTTGGTCCGCCACGGATTTTTACCGCTTCCGAAGCTCAAGCCTGTACATTTCAACCGCTTGATAAAAACCTGCCGAATGGAGCTGCGGAGGTTCGCGACGTTGCGCCAATGGTACGTGACGATGGGCGACGGCGACCTCGAGATGTACTTCTGAAATACCGAATCCCTGAGATTACGCGCTAAGCTTTCACCGCAACCGTCCGTGTCGTATCAACTGAGGTGCAATGACGGAGGAGCCGGTACGACATCAATACCATCCGAAGGATCGCGAAGAGGTGTTCGATCTTCTGCGCGTTTCGTACCCGGCCGACGTCGCGGCGTACTTGATCGCTCAGTGGGCGTGGAAGTACGAGGCTAACCCTTTCAACCCTCCGCGTGGCCCGACCGTCGACATCATTCGGATCGGCAGCAAGCTGGTCTCGATGGTGGCAGGCATGAGGCTGAGGATGTGGATGGGCGGCATCGAGTGCTTCGGGGAAGCTCGCTGCGAATGGTTGGTTCATCCCGAACACCGGGGGCATCATTTGTGGCGGCGCGTCGGCACCTTGCAGCCGGCCGACATTCCGGTGCTATTTGGCTGGTCCAGGATTCCTGGGGCAGCCGCCCTCGAGGATGAATGGGTCTCCGAACCGATAACGCCGCTGCTTCGAGTCGTCGATTGCGGACCGCTCATCGAGCACTTCACCAACAGCCGATCGCTTGCATCGATTGGCGCAGCGGCCAGCGCCGCGGGACGGATTGCCGGCGCGGGGTTTCGTCGCGCACCAGGCAATCGCAACCGCGCAGTGGTGCGCCTCAACGCATTCGACGGGCGCGTCGACGCGCTGTTCGACCGCGCGCGGCGCGCTCACCTCGCGATGGTGGTGCGCGACCATAGCTACCTGAACTGGCGCTATGTCCAACGCCCCGATGCCTCCTACACCTTGTACGGGGTCGAGTACGGATCGGAACTGGCCGGGTTTCTGGTTATCCGCATCGGTTCACACCTAGGTATGCGATGGGGGTACCTGGTCGATTTTCTAGTCCACGAAAATTCCGATGATGTCCTCTCATCGCTCATCGACGCGGCACTCGACGAGTTCCGCCGCAGCGGAGTCGCCGCAGTGAGCTGTTATGCGACCGATCGCGCCGTCCGCCGCACGCTTTTCCGCCACGGTTTTCTTCCGTTTCCGCGGCGCAAACCAATTCACTTCAATCGCAGCATACGAGCCGACCGCCCCGACCTCGCGAAGTTCAAGTCCTTGCGGCATTGGTACGTGACGATGGGCGACGGCGACTTCGAAATGGCTTTCTGAAAGTCAGGTGCCGGTTTTCGCGGGGGCGCCGGCTTCCGTTTGCGCCGCGCGAAGCGATCCGGGCCGGCGAATGGTGTGTTCTTCCGGCATCAGCTTGCGGGTCTGCTCGTTGTAGAGTTGCGCATAGACACCGCCGCGCGCGAGCAGTTGCGGATGCGGGCCGCTCTCGACGATCCGGCCCTGATCGCATGCGATGATGACGTCGGCGTCCACCGCGCTCGCCAGCCGATGCGCGATCAGGAAAGACGTGCGGCCCCGCATCAGGCGGCGGACCGCGTCGTGGATGAGATTTTCCACTTCGGAATCCAGCCCCGAGGTCGCCTCATCGAGAATCAGAATCGGAGGATTTTTCAGGAACACGCGCGCGAGCGCGATCCGCTGACGCTGCCCGGTCGACGGACGAATCCCTTCTTCGCCGATCATCGTGTCGAGCTGATCCGGCAGCGACTCGACGAAGTCGCGGATGTTGGCCTGCCCGAGCGCATCCCACACCGCCGTGTCCGGCGCACCGGGAAGTCCGTATTGAACGTTCTCGCGAATCGAGGCCGTGAACAGCACCGCATCCTGCGGCACGATCCCGATACTGTCGCGCAACGACTTGAGCGTCACCGTCGAGATGTCAGTGCCATCGATGAGGATCCTTCCCGAGACGGGTTCATAGAAGCGCGGAATCAGCGATGCGATCGTAGTTTTGCCGGCGCCGGAACGCCCGACCAGAGCGACCGTGGTGGCCGGTTCGACGACCAGATTGACGTCATTCAGGATGAGCCGAAGTTCCTCGTCGCCCTTGGCCGGATATCCAAAATCGACGTGCTCGAAGAGGACGCGTCCCTTCCCAACCTTAAGCGCCGTCGCACCTGCGCGATCCGCGACTTCCGGCTCCTCGTCGAAGAACGAGAACAGCCGCTCGATCGCGGCTACCGAGGTCGCGATGATTACCGACAGTTCCGAGAAGCGCTGCAGCGGGAGATACAGGACGCCCAGGAAGGCATAGAACGCCACCAGGTTTCCCAGCGTGGTGGTATGGTTCAGCACCATCACCGCGCTCGCGCACAGGATCGCCAGCGGAGCGGCGCGCGAGATGAATTCGGTCAACATCTGATGCAGCGAGGACAGCTTCACGTTCCGGATATTCAGATCGTAAAGCTGCATCGTGCGCTCGTGGAACCTGAGCGCCTCCTCGCTTTCGCGCGCGAAGGACTTGACGGTGGCCACGCCCGCAATCCGCTCCTGGAGCTCACCGGAGAAATCTTGCACCACTTCCTGCAGCCGATGGCTCGCCTTCTTGATGCGAGGCGATATCAGCCGGACCACCCCGACATAAAATGGCACCACGCCCAGCGAAATCAGGGCGAGCTTGACGTTGAGCGAGAACAAAATGACTGCGGCGATTCCGAGCGACGCGCCATCCATCCAAATGTTGATCATCGCGGAGCCGACAAAATTCTGCGCCAGCACGATATCGCTGGTGAAGCGCGAAACGATTCCGCCCGAGCTGTTGCGATCGAAAAACGAATGCGACAGGCGCTGCATGTGGATATACAGCGCGTAGCGTAAATCGAAGATGAGGCGGTGGCCGGCGGTGCTCGCCCAGTAGTTGCGATAG
>JBGPMZ010000213.1:0-5392 GCA_041487255.1 Binataceae bacterium (SeqCode)
CTGATGCTGGCCAGCTTTCGCATCCTCGCCGAGCGCTCCGTGATCGAGCTGCGGCCCGATCGCTCCAATCGCTGGATACGGGCCGCGCTGCGCGGCTCGACGCTCGCGGAGAACCTCGCCGCCGAGCTCGACACGTTGGTCGAGCGCACCGAGCGGCGATGGTTCGGCGATCGCGCCCGCGATCGTGCGCGAGATTCTTCGAATGACCCGGAAATCTACGCGCGATGGCGCTCGGCATTCGAGCAGCTCTCCTCGCAGGCGAGATGAAGTCCTTGCCAAAGCGGATGCTGATCTCCTCGGTTGCGGTGCTGCTTCTGCTCCTCGGGCTAAACCTGTGGCTGTGGCCGAATCAGTCGCTCCAGCGGTCGGCGACCAGCTTCGGCATCATGCGCGATGGTTACAAAGCGGCCTTCGATTTGCTTTCGGAGATGCACTTCCCCGTCACGCGTTCATTTCGGCGCCCGAAGCTAACGCCCACGACGCAGACCGTATGGTTCATCGCGCCGTCGTTTCTCGACACGGACCGGGCGAGCGCGCACGACGCCGCGGATGAGGTCGTCGAGTGGGTCTCACGTGGAGGGACCGCCGTGGTCTTCGGCGAGCCGGACTCGGATTGGGAAACGCTCGGTCTTTCGCGCGAGCTTGAGAAGGGCAAGGAAAAGGACGCCGATCGCACTCTCATCGAAGGCGATATCTCGCCGATGCCGCGATGGCTCGATACCCCGGAACTGCTTCACTTCACCGCCTCGAACGTTAAGGACGCGACTGCTCATCCACACGATGGCGTTCGCCTCACCGCCAATGGCAAACCTTTCGCGCTGGAGGTGGCAGCAGGAAAGGGCGGCGGTCGTCTCATAGCGATCGCCGATGGTCGGTTCCTTCACAACGAGCATTTAGCCGACGCCGATGCGAGCCTGGTGGTGGTCGACCTGGTACGCAAGTTCGGCACGCCCGCGTTCGATGAGCATTCGCACGGACTCGCGCCGCCATCGTCGTTGACGCTCGCCATCCTCGATTCGCGCGCGATCCTGCCGCTCATCATCGGGTTGATGGTCGCGCTGCTATGGACTTTTTCGCAGCGGGTTTGGCCGCCTCGCTCGCGTGACGAGGACGCGGAGCTCCCAGCGCCGTCGATCGCCTCGTTCGTCGAGTCGCTATCGATTCTGTATTCGCGCGCCGGCGATCCGGCCGCCGTCTTTCGCGCATATCGCGCGGGATTCCTACGCCGCCTGCGCCGCCAGGTCGGCGTGCGAGCGGACTATCCCGAGGATCTCCTGCTGGCGCGTATCGCGCGCGACCGTTCAGTCCCCCGCGAGACCAGGCACTGGCTGCTTGAAAACGAGATGCCGACGGACCAGCGCCATCTTGTAATCGCGGTGCGTGCGATAGAATCCTATCCGAAGTTGGGACACATGCGGCATGAAAACCGAGCGTGACGACGCGATGAGCGCAGGACGACCCAGAGACCCGGCTTGGGTCGCGGAGGTGTTCGCCGCGATGCGCTCGGCGATAAGCGCCGTCGTCATCGGGCAGGACCAGGCTGTTCGGCTCTCATTCGTGACGTTGCTGAGCTCGGGGCACAGTCTCTATGAGGGCGTGCCCGGCGTCGCGAAAACCCTGCTGGTGCGGACGCTGGCGGCGACGCTGGGAGTTCGCTTCGGCCGCATCCAATGCACGCCCGACCTGATGCCGACCGATATCATCGGCACGCCAATCCTCGACGCGCGCGCCGGAGATTTTCGTTTTCGCGAAGGTCCGCTCTTCACCGACTTGCTGCTCGTCGACGAGATCAATCGCGCGCCCGCGAAGACCCAGGCCGCGTTGCTCGAAGCGATGCAGGAGCGCTCGGCCACCGTCGATGGGGTGACTTATCCGCTGGGCGAATGGTTCACCATCCTCGCGACCCAGAATCCGATTGAGCAGGAGGGCACCTATCCGCTGCCCGAAGCCGAACTCGATCGCTTTCTGTTCAAGATTCGGATGAGTTACCCGAGCGCCGACGAAGAGGTCCGCGTGCTCGCTACGCATCACGCCAACCGGACGCCGCTCGCGAGCATGCGGCCAATCATGGATGCATCGGATCTCGCGGCCGCGCGCGCGATCGTCGAGGCGACCCTTGCGCGCGACGAGATCCTTCAATATGCGGTCGCGCTGGTGCGCGCGACGCGCGAGCATCCCGCGATTTCGGTGGGAGCCTCGCCACGCGCGGCGCTCTGGATGGTGCGGGGTGCGAAAGCGATCGCGGCGCTCGAGGGCCGCGACTTCGTTCTTCCCGAAGATGTGCAAGCTGTAATTCGGCCAACGCTGCGCCATCGGGTGGTGCTGGAACCGGGCGCCGAGGTTGAGGGGATGGGTCCTGACGACGCGGTCGACGAGGTAGTGCGCGCCGTCGCGGTTCCGCATTGATCCAATGGCGATCCTGCCGTCGCAACTGCTTGTGCGCGCTGTCGCGGTGGTCGCGATTGTTGCCGTTGTAGCGATCCCGTTGCCGATTCTGGTCGTGCCGGTGCTCGGGATCCTCGCGATTGTGATTGCGCTGGCAGGCACCGATTGGATCGTCGCGCGCCGCGAGGTCGCGCCATCCATCGAGCGCGTCATACCCGATCGTCTGGTGAAGGGCCGAGCCGCGAACATCATCTATAAGGTGGCGCGCCGCGGCGGGCAGGCGACGACCTTGTCCATCCTCGACGAACTCCCTGCCGACCTCGGAGGCGATCTCGATATCAATGATGTGCGGATCGAGCGAGGACAGACTATCGAGATCGCGCGCGAGCGCACTCCCCTGCGGCGCGGGACGCGCCCGCTCGGTCCTACCTTCGTCTCATGGCGATCGCGGCTGGGTCTGTTCCGCATCCGCGCGCAGGTCGCCGGCGGCGGCAGCATCGCGATTAGGCCGGCGGCTGCGATGCCGCAGCGCCAGGGTGGACTCACGCATCGCTCGTTGCGCGACGAATTGGGCATTCGTCCGCGGCCCGCACGTGGCGAAGGCACCGAGTTCGAATCGTTGCGCGAATATGTGTCGGGTGACGACCCGCGTCATGTCGATTGGCATGCGAGCGCGCGCCGCGGCCGCCTCATCGTCAGGCAGCATCAGACCGAGCGTCACCACACTGTAATGATTGCGGTCGATACCGGCCGCCTGATGGCCGGCCGGATCGAAGCGTCATCGAAGCTCGATCATGCGATCGATTGTGCGATTGCGCTGGCGCGCGCCTCCAAGGAGTACGGCGATCGCGTGGGCTTCATCGCATTCGATCGCGAGCTGCGCGTGTTCACCCGTCCCAGGGCGGGTTTCAGCGGCGTCGGTGGAATAGTGCGCGCGACGCTGGCGCTCAATCCGTTTCCCTTTGAGCCGAACTACCGGGTGCTGGTCGAGACGCTGGCGCGGCATCAGAAGCGGCGCGCGCTGATTGTGGTGCTGACGGACTTTGTCGAGGGCAGCGCCTCGCGTGAGCTGGAGGAATACCTCGCGGTGCTCGCGCGCCGCCATTGCGTGATGTTGGTGGCGATGCGCGATCGTATGCTGGGCGAGCTGGACCAACGCGACCCTTCGATCACGCGCGAGCGGCTCTATCGGCGGCTCGCCTTGCAGGATCTCGCGGCGGAGCGTGAGGCAGCGCTGGCGCGCATCGCCGCGTTCGGCGCGCAGACGCTCGATCTCGATCCGGCGCGCATCACCGCGCCGGTACTGAATCGGTACCTCGCAATCCGTCAGGCCGAACTTCTGTAACGAGCCATCTGAGATCGATAGCCGAACGGCGCGCAGCGAGCCGATGCACGTACCATACGTAGCTGACGATCGATGCGACCGCGATTGCGGCTGCTGCGAATCGCACGGCAGTCGAGAGCGACGACTGCCGCAAGAAGCTTTCGATTGCAGCGGCGACAACGAAAAGCGGAACTGAAGCGAAAACCAGCTCGAGCGCCGGCGCTGCGGCTTCCCGCAGGGCCGCGGCGGTGCCTCGGCGCCCGGGCGCAAGCACGGCCTTTGCGATCAGTAGTCCTGCGCTGGAACAGAGAGTTATCGCGAGCAACTCCGGAATCGCATGCGGCAGCAGCCACGCCCAGAACATCGGCCAGGCGGCGTCGCGCGAGAAAATCCACGCGAACGCTCCCAGCGTGATTCCGTTGTACAAAACGAGGATGATGGTGGGGACGCCGGCCAGGATGCCGGTCGCAAACGAAAGGAATCCGATTCCGGTATTGTGAACGAACAAGCTGGCAGAGAAGACCGATTTGATTCCGAACGCGACCGTCGCGCGGCTGAGGAATTTTTCGCGATCCGCGCTGGAGGTTACCAACCGCTCGAGATCGTCCGCGGGATACATCGCCGACGGAATCGCCGCATAAATATTGGCGGGGTTCTGCGCGACGATGGTTGCTCCGGTCAGGGCGCCCGCGAGCAGGACTATCGCGACAAGCATCTGCAGCCATGCGGTGGCGGCCAGGGTCGCGGGAAACCTCGCGAAATAGAATCGTCCGACCTGAGCCTCGCGCCGCGGTGGTTCCACCTGCAAATGGGTGTACGCGCGCACGCACAGCGCGTTGAGATAACGCACAGCCTCGGGATCGCTCCCGCGCGATCGCAACACCGCAAGTTTGGCCGAGCTGACCCGGTAGAGATGCGCGAGCTCGCGAACATCTCCAAAGGAGAGCCGTCCTCCCGATCGCTCCGCCTCGTCCAGCAAGGCGTCCAACCGCGCGCGGATTTGCCGATCCGCGGCGTTCACGAATTCCTCGCATGAGCAGCATCGCGCACGAGACTGATACGCCGATTCATGGCCTCTTCTCTCCGGAGGGAGTGCGCCTGGAACTTCCGATCGCGGGTCCAGCGCCGCGGATGTTCGCGTATGGCATCGATGTTTGTATCATCCTTGCGTTGTTCATCTTCATGATTCTCGCGCTGATCGCAGTTCTGCCGATTGGCACCTCAATCGACAAATGGATGCACCAGGTCTTCCATGAAGCCTCGCGCCAGGTGGTCGAACGCAACAAGGGCCACCAGGTGGAATTCGGCGCGTTGGGCGGCGTAGTGATCGCGTTGTTCGTGCTCGCGCAGTTCGTCGTCGAATTCGGATACTTCATCTTCTGGGAAATGGTGACGAATGGCCGCTCGCCGGGGAAGATGCTGGCGGGGCTGCGGGTGGTGCGGCGCGACGGCTTGCCGATCAACCTGCGCAGCTCAGTGCTGCGCAATGTCCTGAGGATCGTGGACATCCTGCCCGAGAACTATGTCATCGGCCTGGTCTCGATGCTGCTCTCGCCGGGTGGCGAGCGGCTGGGCGATCATGTCGCCGGCACTATCGTCATCCGCCTCGATCGTCCGCAGGCCGCGCCCGAGATCGAACCGTCGCAAAAAGGAACGACGCTCGCGCTGACG
Source organism: Binataceae bacterium (SeqCode) (assembly GCA_041487255.1). Lineage (GTDB taxonomy): Bacteria > Desulfobacterota > Binatia > Binatales > Binataceae > DATGKG01. The sequence continues at coordinate 5,381 of JBGPMZ010000213.1, forward strand.
CGGACTCAGCTC
>JBGPMZ010000214.1:0-5380 GCA_041487255.1 Binataceae bacterium (SeqCode)
GCAGGTTGAGGTCGATCGCCAGCGCGAAATCCGCCATGTCGATGCCCTCGATCGACGCGGGGCCGGGGTGGCCGACATGGTTCCACACGAAATCGAGCCCGCCGAAGGCATTGGCGGTGCGCCGCACGATGTCGCGCGCGAAATCGTCCTGGCGCAGATCGCCGACGATGCCGAGCGCCCGCCCGCCCGCGGAGGTGATCTCCCGGACCACGGCGTCGATTCCGGCCTGGTCGATGTCGACCACCCCGACCGCCGCGCCCTCGCGCGCGAAGCGCAACGCGCCGGCCCGCCCCATCCCCGAAGCCGCCGCCGTGACGATGCCGATTTTGTTCTGTAGGCGCATGGTGGTTCCTCCCAAAAAAGTAAAGCTTTAACGCAGAGGACGCGGAGGATACGCAAAGGACGCAGAGGAACAATTCACGGCGCGAAGCGCCAATAACTTTACTACGGCGCATCGAAGAAGTCCTCTGCGCTTCGCGCCAGTCAAACCGCCTTCGCGTCCTTTGCGTATCCTCCGCGTCCTCTGCGGTAAAGCGTTGTTTTCTCCTCGCACTCGCCGTCGCCGCTGGAGCGCGAATCGGTGGATAAGATTCACCTGGGAACATTCGCGGAACTTGGTAAGATAGAGGCCCCACCTCACGAACCCTCGGTGACCCCATGGCTGGCAGCGTCAACAAGGTCATTCTCGTCGGCAATCTCGGCCGCGACCCCGAAATCCGCTCGACCCAAGACGGTACGCGCATCGCCAATCTGAACCTCGCGACCTCGGAAAGCTGGCGCGACCGGGTGTCGGGCGAGCGCAAGGAGCGCACCGAGTGGCACCGGGTCGTGATCTTCAACGAGCGCCTCGTCGAAATTGCCGAGAAATACCTGCGCAAGGGCTCGAAAATTTATATCGAGGGCGCCTTGCAGACCCGTAAATGGACCGACAACGCCGGCATCGACAAATACTCGACCGAGGTCGTGCTGCAGCGCTTCCGCGGCGAATTGACAATGCTCGACGGCGCCCGCGATGGTGGTCGCGCCGGGGCCGGCGGGACCGGCGAGCCCGGCTACGACGAAGGCGACGCCGGCGACTTCGGCAGCGCGCCCCGCGCCGCCGCCGCGCCCTCGCGCGCCCGGGCCGCCAACGCCGACCTCGACGACGAAATTCCGTTCTGACCTCCTGACGGTCAAAATGGCTTCTGCGGGGCTTGGTACCGGTTTCATCAAACTCGCCACCGCGCCGAGCTGTGCAAGCACGTTCAGCCCGATCCCACGTTGCCCAGCGCGTAGGATGGGTTGAGCGCAGCGAAACCCATCACCCTGTACCGGGCGATTCCGATGGGTTTCGGCTTGTTCAACCCATCCTACAAATTACAAAGTCCATCCCATCGTCATCCCCGGGCTTGACCCGGGGACCCATGTGGATGCCCGCGGATCAAGTCCGTGGGCTGAAGGCCCACGGGTCAGGCCCGGCGATGACGGAACTTCGAGTGGCTCGATGATCTCGGCGCGTTGCGGCTATCGCGCGTTGTCCGAGCGGCGGATCCGCGTTTATCCCTTGACAACAAGTAGGCTATCTGGCATACTATCCTTAGAAGACAAGGGGATAGCCCCATGAGCAAGTACACCTTCAAACAATTCCAAGCCGAGTACCCGGACGATGCGGCCTGCCTTGATCGCATCATGAAAGAGCAGTACGGCGGGACTGAGTTCGCTTGCCCCGGCTGCGGCGCGGACAGCAAGTTTCATCGGATCGCGAAACGGCGTGCCTATGCCTGCCAGCACTGCGGCCATCACATTTATCCCTGCGTCGGGACGCCATTCGAGAAATCGCGAACCAATCTCACGAAATGGTTTTTCGCGATGTACCTCATGACCAGCACCCGTCACGGCGTCGCGGCCAAAGAGCTAGAGCGGCAGATCGGCTGTACCTACAAGTGCGCGTGGCGGATGGCGCATGAGCTTCGCAAACTCATGGCGATTGCGGACGATCACACGCCATTGTCCGGGCACGTCGAAATGGACGAGACCTGGATCGGCGGCAAGCAACGCGCCGAAGATCGCCGGCAGCGGGGAACGAATAAGACCATCGTAGTCGGCATGGTCGAGCGCGGCGACGGCAAGTTGCGCGCCGGTCCGATCGCCGACACGTCGATGAATATGCTTTCCCGCATCATCGTCGGAAATATCGCACCCGGTTCGACGATCAGCACCGACGAATGGCGCGCTTACGGGATGCTCGCGCATAGCCCCTACATCCACGGCGCGGTTAACCACAAAGCCGAGGAATGGGTGCGGGGCATCCACCACACCAATACGATTGAGGGACATTGGAGCCTGCTAAAGCGCGCGATCCGAGGCACCCATACGCACGTCTCAGCCAAGCATCTTTGGAAATACGTCAGCGAGTTCAGCTACCGCCGCAACATGCGGCACTCGCATTGGCTTATGTTCGATCATCTTTTGGCTTCGCTTTCGAGGCCGCGCTTACAAGCCGGCTGAAATCCTCTCGGTGCCTCGGGTTCTCCTCCGTCTTGGCTTCGGATTCCGCGTCAGGGGGCAGGCCGTGGGCGCGGAACTCCTCAGCCCATTCGCGATCAGCTCGTTGTCGATCATCCCGAAGCTTAGGCATATTCAGCACCTCCAAAATGCATGATGCCGGCAACACGCAGGTCATCCCACTAACGCCCTTCACATATTGCCCCTCAGTAATCAGTACGCCAGCCTCCCCTTCGCCGGACACCGCGCGATCGTGCTCAATCCGCCACATCTCCGGAAATTGACCCCAATGGATGCCCAGAAAACCCATAAATGGCGCCCCGAGGGCGTTTACAGGGTGCACCGGCTGTCCAGACCTAAATACCTTCGCCGAAAGCTCTAAATCTCCGGATATAGTCCTATACGCAAAAACGGGTGATCCCGAATATCCTGATCGCGAATGTAAATCGACGCAATAACTGTTGGCTTTTGCGTGATTTGGTTGGATAACCGGCGATGGCATTAAACTTATGCTGCCAAATCTGGCTGTTGGTCTATTCGTTTGACCCCCGTCATGATCTATAAACCGTCCGATCATGAAAACATCGTCACCTAAGCCGATATTATACCTTTTAATCCGCTCATCTGTGATAAATTGATCATCTCCTATCAGGGATAATTTATGCTTCTCAAAATCAAGGCTTAGCTCACATACAGCAATATCGTAGCGAGGGTCGAACGTCCATTCATGTGGCTCAAAAGGGAAAATATCCGAACCGCCGTTCTTCGTGTTTAGCCGGATTATCGAGTAGCCATCGCGGCAGGCCACATGCCAATTCGTAACAGCGTAACAACACCCCCCATATTGAGGGTAAATTTCTGATCGTATGCTGACGATGAAGCCAGTGCCTCCATAGCCTTCGCCTATTCGCGCGTCGTCTTCGTACTTGTAGAGGTAGAAGACATTGTCGAGTAGCTTGTCCGGAATCCTGGGCATCCCGACGGGCACCGATCTTATGAACGGGGTGCCCTGGGTCGATCGATCCCGAACGTCAACACGCCGGAATTCCAAGTCGGCAAAGCTCACCCCTACCGGGAGCAACATCTAGCGCACTCCCAGGCTACTTGTCGAGAAGGGATACACGCGGGCGGATCTTGATAAGAACAAAGCACGAACCTACATCAATTGGTCCTGCGCCCAACGTGCTCCCCGCCCGGAACCGCCGATGCCGCAAATCACCGTCGATCCGCCTGCTCCGCCCTGTTGTTCCGCTGTTTTCGAATCCGGAATCCAGGAATCTCAAGCACTTGGTCCTGATCCCTTTCTCTCTCGCGCGCGCGACGCGCGCGGGCGTTTCGCCGAGGGAAGCACCGGTAACCCGCGTGGCCGCCCGCCCGGCATTGCCAATCCCAAGCGGCGCGTGCCCGATCTTGTTGCCCGGCCGCTCGGCCCGAAGGCGCTCTCGTATCTGCTCGACAGAAAGCCCTATCTGCTGCGGCCTCTCGCCGCGCAGATCCTGCCGCCGCCGCTGGCCGCCATCGACCCGGCCGGGCGTCTCGGCATCGACCTGTGGTCGTTGCGGACGGCGGAGGATGTTTGCCGGGTGCTGCGCACGGTCCTGGCGGCGGTCTCGCGCGGCGACATCGCGCCCGCCGAGGCCGCGCGCATCGCCCGGCGCGTTCGGGCCCGCCTGCGCGCCGCCCGCCGATAGCGGTCGGATTTCATTGCGGTCCGCCGCCATGAGACCGAACATCACGCTCGGCGGGCCGGGAAATTCGCAGCATGTCGTCGTTATCTTGTCTCGGCCTCGCGTTCTACGTGCTGGTGCTGATCGGCGCGTTTGCCGTCCGCAGCGCCGCGGGATTTGGTGCGGTGTTGATTGCCGTGCCAATGCTCGCCTTCGTGCTGCCGGTGCCGACCGCGGTAGCGGTGGCGACCGCTCTGACCATGATCACCTCGGCCCAACAAGTAAGCCGCGACTGGAGTCAAATCGCATGGGCTCAGTTCTTTATTGTTTCGTTCTATACGATGATCGGGATTGGATTGGGTTTCTATTTCATCAGCACGCTTAACGAAAACGCGCTGCGGCGGGGTTTGGGTGGGTTTTTGATCCTTTACTCGATTTACGCGTTGTGGACGCGCGGCGTATCGCCGGTGTTGCCGACAAGGTGGCATGGCGCTTTGGCCGCTTGCGCCGGAATTATCGGGGGCTTTTTCGGCGCCCTGTTCGGAGGCGGGGTCGGACCGATATACGTCGTTTATTTCAACGTTCTGCGGATGAGTAGAGACGCCTTCCGGGTAACCATGAGCACGATCATGCTGGTTGGGGCCTCGGCGCGCATCATCGGATATGCAGGCTTTGGGTTTTACGGTCGCTCGACAATGGTTCTGCTGGCGCTCGGAGTGCCGCTGGTGTTTGTCGGCTCGTGGCTCGGCGACCGGCTCGCACTGCGGCTCGACCCTCGCCGGTTTGGCTCGCTCGTCGGCGGTCTTGTCTTGCTCAATGGCGTCGCCCTGCTCCTAAGATAGCCTGACCCCAGGATCGTCTACGCGTCGAGGAGGCTCTAATGAACTCCAGTCCAACCCCACCCTTTCGCGCCGACCATGTCGGCAGCCTGTTGCGGCCTCCGGCATTGCTGCGCGCGCGGGCCGAGCGCGCGCAGGGCCGCATCTCGGCCGAGGAATTGCGCGCGGTCGAAGACGAGGCGATCCGCGATGCGGTCGCGCTGCAGCGCGAGGCCGGGCTCCTGGGCGTCACCGACGGCGAGTTCCGCCGCGGCTCGTGGCACCTGGATTTCCTCTACCAGATCGGCGGGGTCGAGAAGAGCGACCGCACCCTGCGCATCCAGTTCCGCAACGATTCCGGCCCGGTCGTGGCCGCGCTCGGCGCCTTCCGCATCGCCGGCAAGCTCGCGC
>JBGPMZ010000215.1:0-5376 GCA_041487255.1 Binataceae bacterium (SeqCode)
GCCGATCAACAGCAGCCTGTCGTGCGAGACTTGCCGAATCGGCATGGTGAGCGCCGCGAATAGCTGATCGGAAAAAAAATACGCGACGATGAAACCGGCCGTGATTGCGATGACTGCGCGGATGAGGCGCACCCGCAACTCGCGCAGATGCTCCATGATGGGCATCCGCAGTTCCTCGGCGGGCGGCGCCTCATCGATCGGGTCGGCCAATTCGGGATCGACCGGCGCCTTCGCCGGTAAGATTTCGTCGGGCGTCACTAAAAATGTCGACTAAACACGCTAAGGCTTGGGCGGAGGATCAGCGGATTTAGGGGTTTCCGGCTTCATGACATGAGAATCGCCGGTTTGAAAAGGATCCAGCTCGCGAATGGTTCGGCGTGGTTCCTCGGTGACCTCGGTCAGCTCGCGGAGCACGGTATTGCTGGCCATCCGCAGCTCGCGCAGCACTTTGCCCACCATTTGCAGAACTTCCGGTAGCCGCTCTGGACCGACTACGATAAGCGCGAGGGCGAGCAGCAGGAGTATTTCGAGTATGTTCAAATGCGTTTCTCTGGAGGAGTCCCGGCGGGCAGCGCGGTTGTGATCACGAATCCAATGATCACGATTGCCTTTCAGGGTGTCAACGATGCATAAAACCGCGATCGTCACCGACCGCAGCTACCTGAAGCACTTCGCGGGCCGTTCGCATCCTGAGCGCCCGGAGCGCCTCGAGGTGATGATCGAGATGGCCGAGAGCCTGAAGCGCGACCACCTGCAATTCCGCGCTCCGCGCCTGGCCGGGCTCGACGAAATCGCGCTTTGCCATAGCCCTGAATACATCCAGCTAGTCGAGCGCACCTCGCATCTCGATCGCTTCGACTTCGATCCTGACACCCACACCTCGCGTGATTCCTTCCACACCGCGCTGCTTTCGGCGGGCGGCGTGCTGACCGCGGCGGAGGCGGTCTTCGATGGCGCCGCCGAAAATGCATTCGCGATGGTGCGGCCTCCCGGCCATCACGCGCTGCCGAATCGCGCGATGGGATTCTGCTTTTTCAACAACGTCGCGATCGCGGCCGAATGGCTGATCCAGCGCAAGGGTCTGCGGCGGGTGATGGTGATTGATTGGGACCTCCACCACGGTAACGGCACGCAGGACATCTTCTACGACAGTCCCGAGGTGCTCTACACCTCGACCCATCAGTTCCCGCACTATCCAGGCACCGGTTCGATGCATGAAGTCGGCGCGGGCGAGGGGCTCGGCTACACCGTCAACGCACCGATGCCGGCCGAATATGGCGACGCGGAGTATCTGCGCGTGTTCGATGAACTGATCATGCCGATCGGTCGCGCATTCAAGCCGCAGTTCATCCTGGTGTCGGCGGGATTCGATTGTCATTGGCGCGATCCGCTCGGCGAAATGCAGGTCACCGAGAGCGGCTTTGCCCAGATGATGCGGCGCATCAAACGGCTGGCCGCGGAAACCTGCGAAGGCAAGATTGTCGCGGCGCTGGAAGGAGGCTACAACCTCGAAGCGCTGGCGAACTCCGGCGCGGCTGTGATCGAGGAGATGGGCCGCGAGGCGGATGAGCACCTCGATGGGGCGTCGGGTGGCGAGCGCGTGCTGCCGATCATCGAGCGCGCGCGGGCCGGCGTGGGGCAATATTGGAATTTGTGAAATCGGGACTGCTAATCCTTTTGGCGGGTCTCCTGACGATGCTTTCAGGTCCGGGAGTTTCGCTGGTGCAAGCCGCGGCTACCTCGCGCAAGAGCGCGGCGCCGCCGTGGCTGGCGCGCATCAACATGTATCGAGCGATGGATCAACTGCCGCCCCTCGCGAACGATCCTGCATTGAGCGAGGGCGCCCAGGATCACGCCATCTACCTGATCAAGAATTTTGCGAAGCGTGTGCGGGATGGAACCGTCGATGCCGCCGACCTGAGCAGCGAGTCCCCGGCGAGGCCGTTTTACAAGACCGAGGGGCGGACCGCCGCATCTCATTGTGAAGTGGATTTCGATTTCGGGGAGCATCTGTCCCAGGAGCGCGCGATCGATCGCTGGATCGAGGGGCCCCTTCATCGGATGTTGTTGCTGAACTCCGAGCTGCGCCGCATCGGCTACGGATACTATTGCGAGGATGGATTGTGCGCCCAGACCGTCGATGTAGTAGACGGCCTCGCCAAAGAGCCGGTTGACCCTGACACGCAGGTAGCGATCGAGTTTCCGCCCGCCAATTCGACCTTGTCCGTCAGCGACCTGTCCCGCGAGTCGCCCGATCCTCTGACCGCGTGTCCCGGTTACACGTATCCGGTGGGATTGCCGATAACTTTCGAAATCGGTTATTTTGCAGGCGCGAAATTGACCGCGTACTCGATCGTTAGAAAAAATGGCGCCGGCGCTCCGCCGATCGAGGCGTGCGGCTACGACGCCTACAGCTATCGCAACGGGGCGCGCTCAGCGACGGCGCAGGTGGTGGGAACGCTGAAGGAGTTCGGCGCGGTCGTAGTGATTCCCAGACATCCGCTGCCGCCGGGCAACTATCGCGCGACCGTGACCGTGAACGAAAAAGAGTATGGCTGGTCGTTTACGCTCGCGCCCGGTGAATCCGCGGCACGATGAATCCCGAGCCGCAGGCGAAGCTCGGAGTCCGGCTGAGCGGACTCGGCGATTGGTCGCATCGTGAGTATCGTCTCGGCGCCTCGGACACCTCGGTTGGAAGCGGCCGCGAAAACGATTTGGTCCTCGACCATGCAACGATATCGCGCAAGCACGCGATACTTCGCCTTGACGGCGGCGGCCGCTACACGGTCACCGACCTCGACTCGACCAACGGAACCTTCGTCAACGGCCGTCGCATCAAGCAAACGGTCCCGGTCAATCCCGGCGATGAGATCGGCTTCGGCGCCGCGCGGTTCGCGATCCTGGGAAGCACGGGCATTGCGCGCACGCGGCCGCGTCGTCGCTCACTCCCGCGGATCATCGGCGCGGCCGCGGGAATCGTGGCGTTCGCGATCGTGGGATTCATCGCCACCCGCTATGCGCTCGAGATGGGACGCATCGGGAGCCCTGCCGAGCGAACCTCGGGTGGCGAGAGGCCGCTCGTCAGCAAACCCGTTGCGCCATCGCGCGAGCCGGCGGAGTCACCTGAGGAACCTCCCAGCACGCCGGCCGCTCCGGACACCGCAGAGGTAGATGCTCCTTCTCCCACATGGCTGAAGCAGCTCAACGACTTTCGCGGCTCGGTCAACCTCGCGCCCGTATCCAACGACGAGAAACTGAGTGACGCCGATCACAAGCACGCGATCTATGTGTTGAAGAACTATCCGACTGAGATCCGCGCCGGCAGTATCGGTCCCGAGGTCCACCGGGAAGATTCCGACAACTCCTGGTACACCCCGGAGGGCGAGGAGGCCGCACGCACCAGCAACATCGCGGAACAAGGCGCTGTTCCCGGCGGAAAACTTCCCAATCCGCTGGACTGGGCCATCGAGGGCTGGATCGTCGCGCCGTTTCATCGGCTCCCGATGCTCAGTCCGCTGCTGCATGAGGTCGGCTTCGGCTTCGAGTGCGAGGACAAGATGTGCGTCGCCCTTCTCAACGTGCTGAGCGGTTCCGATCCGTTGCCGCGCCTCGGCACGCCGCTTGAGCATCCGATTCTGTTTCCGCCCGACGGCGCTGCGATTCCGTCGCGCATGCGCGCGCTCGACGGTGAATGGCCTAATCCGATCAGCGGATGCGAGGGTTATGTTTCGCCGACCGGCATTCCGATCACGGTACAGCTCGGACCGATGGTGGAGGCGCAGATCAACTCGTTTGCGGTCACCCGCAACGATGGCGACGAGGTCGAGGCATGCGGCTACGACGCCAATAGCTACTACAATCCGGACCAGGGAGAGCGCACCCGCGTGATCGGAAATCTTCGCAGCCAGGGCGCGGTCATCATCATCCCGCGCCGTCCCCTCGAATCAGGTACGCGATATGAGGTGATTGCCACCGTGAACGGCCGTGACTATAAGTGGGCGTTCACGATCGCCCGCTAAGGCATCGAGTTTACAAGGGGATCACCGCTGCAACAGTTCCGCGCGCGTTCGAAGCTTGCGGCACGCCCGAGGTTGGCCGGGCAGAATGCGTTCGCCTCGATCGAACATCGTATCGAGGGCCGCCGTGTCAGGATCGGCAGCGGCGCCGGCAACGACCTGATCCTCGCGCACCAGAGCGTGTCGGCTCGCCATGCGGTGATTCGGCAAAAGCTGGGTGGTTACTACCTACGCGATCTGGGCTCGGCCAACGGTACGTTTCTGAACGGGCGGCGCATCGAGACCGAGCAACCGCTACGGCCCGGCGATGAGATGCGCTTCGGCGCCGCGCGATTCACCATGGTCGCGGGAGCGAAGCCGCGAAGGTCGATTCTCAAATACGTCGGCGCCGCGCTCGGGCTGATAATGCTCGCGGCCGCCGGGTTCCTCGCGATCGATTTCGTCCAGAACTGGGACAACCTCGAGAAGGTTTCCTCCGCGCCCGCGAAGGCGCCGGCATCGATCGCATCGAAGGCGGCTCCCGGCGCCGCGCCGACGGCTGCTATCGAAACGCGCGCCAATCCTGCGCCTCCTGTCGGTGAGGTCAAGCCGCCATCGGCGTCCGCCGAGCCCGCCTGGCTCACCGCGATCAACCAATACCGGGCGGAGGCGAATCTGGCGCCGGTCGTCGAGGATCCGAAACTCAGCGAGGCCGATCGCAAGCATGCGATCTATGTGGTCAAGAATTACGCGGGCAAGGTAAGCCCTGAGCATCTGATCGGCGCCGAGATGCACGACGAGGACGTCGGGAACCCGTGGTATACGCCCGAGGGTCGCGCGGCCGGTGAGCATAGTGACGTCAACCAGCTATGGGGTTATGACAGTCCGCCCTCTCCGAGGTGGGCGCTCGATAACTGGATCAGCGGACCTTTTCATCGGTTGTGGATTCTCAATCCGCGGCTGCATCGCGTAGGTTATGGCGAATTCTGCGAGAAGAGATACTGCGTCGCCGCGCTCGATCTCGGTGCGGGCGCCGAACCGCCTGGGCCTACCAGGCCGCTGCCGTCGCCGATTGAATTCCCGCCCGACAAATCGATTACCGCGCTGAACTCCTTCGCGGGCGAATGGCCCACGCCGCTCACCTCATGCGCCGGATACGCCTTTCCCGCCGGCCTCCCGGCGACGATTGCACTGGGCGCCATGGTCGAGGCCAAACTTTCCGACTATCAGATCACGCGCGAGGGGCACGGCGTGGAATCATGCGGTATCGATGCGGCCAACTATCAGAATCCCGTGAACGCCGAGCAGGAGCGCGGGCGCGCGGTCCTGCGCGAGATGGGCGCCGTGATCATCATTCCGCGGTATCCGCTGAAGCCCGGCC
>JBGPMZ010000216.1:0-5375 GCA_041487255.1 Binataceae bacterium (SeqCode)
GTCAGCTATCCAATTCGCGAGCATGGCGAGCGCGACGAGGTGCGTATCCGTACGCGCGTTCACGAGGTCCTCGAGATGGTGGAACTGAGCGGTGAGGTCGAGCGCCTTTACCCGGCGGAATTGTCCGGCGGCATGCGCAAGCGCGTCGCACTCGCCCGCGCGCTCGCGCTGGAGCCCAAGGCGGTGCTCTATGACGAACCGACGACCGGACTCGATCCGATCGTTACGCACAAAATCAACCAGATGATTCGCAACCTGCAGACGCGCCTCGGATTCACCTCGGTGGTGGTGACGCACGATCTGAAAAGCGCGTTCATGGTCGGCGATCGTTTCGCGCTGCTCGACCAGGGACGGATCCGCTTCAGCGGCACCGCCGACGAGGTCCGCTCCACGGACGACCCGCTCATGCGGGAATTCGTCGAAACGGCCCTGTAGAATGAGGGCGAGGCGGCGGAAGGTTCGTGGCTAAATCGAGCGTGGTGACGATTCGCGTAGGCGCCCTTATTGGGGGAGGACTCGCGATTATCTGCTTCGCGATTTTCTCGATCGGCCGTGGCAGCCGCATGTTGCATCGCACCGACACCATCGAGGCGCATTTCCATCGCATCAACGGACTCCAGACCGGCGCGCCGGTCGCGCTGTCGGGCGTGAATATCGGCGGGGTCGAGTCGATCAGCTTCCCCTCCGATCCGCACGCCGACTTCGTGGTGGTCACGATGTGGATCGTCGCCGCCGACCTGCCCCGGGTGCGCTCCGATTCGATCGCGCAGATCAACACGATGGGACTGCTCGGCGATAAGTACATCGAGATCACAGGCGGCCATCCGCAGTCGCCGTCGCTCGCGCGGAATGCGATCCTCGCCTCGCAGGACCCGATCGATTTGCAAGCGCTGCTTCAGAAGCAAGGCGCCAACGACCTCATCGACAATGTCATCGAGATTTCGCAATCGCTGAAGTCGATTCTCGAGTCGATCGACAAGGGCCACGGCATTCTGGCGGAACTCGTCAAGGGCGAACCGAAGGGACCGCAGCCGCCGCTGACGCTGGCCGACCTGCGCAACACTTTCGACAACATGAACAAGCTTGCGGTTCAGATGAACGCGATGCTCGATAAGGTGAATCGAGGCCGCGGGTTGGCGGGCGCGATGCTGTCGGACAAAACTGACGGCAAGAGGTTACTCGACAAGGTGGAGAACGCGGCCACCTCGATGAAGGATACCGCGCAGAAGATGAGCGCGTTGGTGGACCGCTTCAACAAGGGGAACGGCGCGGTGCAGCGGCTGCTCAGCGATCGGCAATACGCGAACCAGTTGCTCGCCAACATGCAAACCTCGCTGGCTGACATGAAGGACATCCTGCGCAAAATCGATGCGGGCCAGGGCAGCGTGGGACTGGCAGTGAACGATCCGAGCCTCTACTACGACGCGAAGAACTTGCTGGGCGGAAATGGCGGCGTAGGATGGGGCGTCAGGATGCTCAATGGGCTGTATAGCCTGACGCACCCCTTCGCCGGGCCCTCGGCCGCCGAGCCGATCGCCCCGTCGCCAATGAGCGCGGCCGAGCCGCCGGTGCCGCAACCTTCGCCCTCGCCATGACACGCGCGCAAGCTGAAAATCAGGGCGTTGCCGCATTTGGCGCAAGTGTGTTAGCACCAAAAGATTCAAACGGAGACACTCCTCAAATGAGAATCCTCGGACGCGGATTGTGGTTGGGCGCGTTGGCTTTGATGATCGTCGGATGTGCGGCACAAGGTATCGGTGGCGGCTCATTGCAGGCCGGGATGACCACCGATCAGGCTATCGAGGCGATGGGTCAGCCGGATTTGAAGGACAATGTCCCTGATCCCAATCACAAGGGTCCGGACGTGCTCCGCTATACCTGGTTAAACGCGGGTGAGGCGGCAGTGTTCGGCCCCGATATGCGGGTGGCAAACATTGTCAACGTAGGGCAGAGTCCCACCACCTTGACTGAGTCTTCGATGCCGATACACGCGGAGCCGCCATTCGATCCGATCCAGACTCCGTTCGACTATATCTCCTACCCCCTTAGGGCCGCCGTTGTGTACATCTTCGCCGGCCTGAACTGCCTGGGCGGAAATGGATGTCATACGCCGCAGCTTCCGCCGGTGGTTCCTGGTTGATATTTTTCACACCTGACAACTTTCCTTTCTCGATCAGCTGCTATATTTTATCAACCGACCGGTCAGTTCATGCTTTGAACGCCGCCGATGAACCACTTGTTGGGGCTCGGGGCTCGACAGTTTGAATATGAATGCTCGTCATTTTGTCGCAAATCCATTTGCAAACTGCTAGCTGTCTACGCTAGTCTAGAAGTAGGGTCGATAGAAAAAAGTTGGCAGACCAAACTATAAGTGCACTGTGGATCTGATTCGCCCGACATAATGTCGGTCGAATGGCTCTCGCAGACACCGCTAACTCAGGTGATGCATGGCCGATTTTGGTTCTGACTGCGACGATGGCTGCTTCGAAAAACACAAAAGGTGGGACTCAAAACAAGATGAAAAAGAAAACTCTCGGCCCGGTACTAAAGGATCGGCGCGAGTACCTTCGGCTCACGCAGCGCGAACTTGCCGCCAAACTGGGGGTGAAGGCGAGCCATGTCGCTTACCTCGAAAATGGCCGGCGGCGCCCTTCCCTCTCGCTGCTGCGCCGGCTGTCCACCGTGATGGGCCTCGATAGCGAGACCATCTTTCTGCTTGCGCATCCCGAGGCCAAGGATCTGATCACGCCGCGCGAAGGACTCGCATCCAGGCGTCCCGAAAACGCGTGGCGCAACTTCCTCAAGGATCGCTCGCTCATCGCACGCCATCAGATTAAGCCGGGCGAGCTGCGGGTGCTGAAGCAGGTGAACCTGCTGGGACGCGTCACTTCACCGCGCCAGTTCGTGTTCATCCTGAATTCGATCCGCCAGGCGGTCGAGGAAGAATAGCTCGCATCAATCGCGAATGCCCGGGGCCTACTTTCCCTTGGCCTCGGGCACGCCGATGCCCTTCAGAAAGTCGCTGCGCGCGGCCATCGGATCCTTGCGGACCGCGGCGTTGTAGGCATTCATGATAGTGCGAGCGTCCTCGGTGCACATCACATCGCGCATCTCGGTGCGTTCGATGTAGAGGCCCGCCTCGAGGTCGCGATCGGCGCCGAGGTAGACCGCGCGCTTGATTGCGGCAATCGATCGTGGCGGCCGTTTCGCCAGCGTCCGCGCCCATCCCATTGCGAATGACATCAGCGTCTCGGGCGCGAGTACGCGGTTGACCATACCCATCCGCTCGGCGTCGCGCGGACTATAGACGTTGCCGAACAGCATCACCTCGAGCGCCTTGCCTCTCCCGATCAGCCGCGGCAGCCGCTGCGTTCCTCCGCCGCCGGGCAGGATTCCGAGCACCGCTTCGGGCAGGCCGATTTGATAAGCGCCGTCGGCCGCGAGGCGAAAATCGCACGCGAGCGCGAGTTCGTATCCGCCGCCCATGCAGTCGCCGTTGATCGCCGCGATGACGACTTTCGGCATCAGCATGATGCGATCGAGCATGCGATGAAATCCTGCTTCGAGCAGGGGGAAGGTGCGCGCACACTCGGCGGGATCGGCGGCGCCCGCGGCCAGTTCGTCGACGCTGTAATGGGTGATAAACTTGCCCTCGATGCCGCCGGTCAAGATTATCGCCCGAATGTTTTCATCGGCCTCGGCCAGTCCGATCAGTTCCACCAGCTCCTGGCTCATCGCCGCGGTCAGGTAGTTCATCGGCGGGTTGGACATCGTCCAGGTCTGCACGTGTCCCTCGGTTTCGACTTTGAAAAATTTCATCGGCTTTCTCCTGTGTGAGCATCTCGCGTGTGGCGTGTAACTTCCACCACGGCACGCTGTCAAGTAGCTTGAGCGGTTATAGATCTTGATCTAGGCTCGGATCTGAGGGGTGGGGATCCCGGAATGAAAATCGATATCGACCTTAAGGCTGGTTTTCTGCAGAACCTCAAGCGCGAGGTTCTCGCGCAGCTTTCGCCCGAGGAGCACGCCATCATCGAAGTCTCGACCGGCGAGATGGGCAACAAGCCCGACGCGGTCAAACTCGGATGGCTCAAGATGCGGACGAAAGAGGAATGGACCAAGCAGCGCTATCTGAAGGCGCTCGATCGCACGATGAAGACACTGCGCGAGGCGGTCGCGGCGGAGTCCGGCAAGAAAGAGCAGTAGCGGGTTCAAGCCCTCACTCTTGTCCCTCCCAGTAGGAGGGAGAGAAGGTGACGGAAGGCAGCCGGTTTTCAGACCCTGTCAGGGCTCGATGCGCGCGACCCGTCGTTTGCCAACCTCCAGCACCTTGTGCTCGCCCGGCACGAAGCGGAAGTTCGCATCCTTGACGGTTTGGCCGTCCACCCGCACCGCACCCTGACTCACCAGCCGGCGCGCCTCGCTGTTGGAGGGTGCAAAGCTGAGCTGCTTCATCAGCTCGCAGATCCAGATGTCCTCGGCGATGCGATAGACGGGAACGTTGGCCGGCACTTCTTTGCGTTGAAACTTGCTCTCGAAGTAACCGCGCGCGGCCTTGGCGGCCGCGGCGCCGTGATACTCCTCGACCAGCATCGAGGCGAGCCGCTTCTTCGCCTCCATCGGATGGATCTTGCCTGACTTGATGCCTGCGAGTTCGTCCGCGGTGACTTCCGTCAGCAGTTGGTAGTAGCGCGCCATCAGCGGATCCGACACCCGCATCAGCTTGCCGAACATCTCATCGGGCTTCTCGGTGATACCGACATAGTTGCCGAGCGACTTCGACATCTTGCGCTCGCCGTCGAGGCCTTCCATCAGCGGCATCGTCATCACGACCTGCGGCGGTTGCTTGAACGCACGTTGCAGCTCGCGCCCGACCAGCATGTTGAATTTCTGATCGGTGCCGCCGATCTCGATGTCCGCTTCGAGCGCGACCGAGTCGTAGCCCTGAATGAGCGGGTACAACAGCTCGTGCAGAAACAGCGGCTCCTGGTTCTCGAGGCGCTTTTCGAAGTCGTCGCGCTCCAGCAGCCGCGCCACGCTGAGGTGCGCCGCCAGCTCGATCAGGCGCCGTACCCCGAGGTCATCCATCCATTCGCTGTTGAAGCGGACCTCGGTGCGCGCGGGATCGAGAATCTTGAAGGCCTGCCCGCGATAGGTCTCGGCGTTGGCCGAGATGTCCGCACGAGAGAGCGGTTTGCGCGTCTCAGAGCGTCCGGTCGGGTCGCCAATCATCGCGGTGAAGTCGCCAACCAGGAAAATCACCGTATGCCCATCACGCTGGAAATCGCGCAGCTTTTTGAGCGTGATGGTGTGCCCCAGGTGGAGATCGGGCGCAGTCGGGTCCATCCCCAGCTTGATGCGCAAGGGGCGGCCCA
>JBGPMZ010000217.1:0-5360 GCA_041487255.1 Binataceae bacterium (SeqCode)
CCCAGGTCTCCACGCCATTGCAAATGATCGACTTGTAGCCGCGCGCATGCTGCACGCGCCGCCATTCGCCGCCCGGGAAATCCTTGACGATCTCACCGACCCAGTCGGGCTCGACCGCGAGGCCGTTGAGGTCGTACACGACGACATCCGCCGCCAGTCCCTCGCGCAGGGTGCCGCGATCGCGGAAGCCCGCCGCATGCGCGGGGAGCGCCGACAGGCGATAGTGCGCCTCTTCCAGCGTGACGCGCTTTTCGTCGCGCACCAGCCATCCGAGGAAATCGGTGGTGTAGGCGCCGCCGGTGAAGAACTTGGTGTGCGCGCCGCCATCGGATACGCCCGGAATCGTGTAGGGCGAGTCATTGATCATCTCGGAATAGAAGTCGAGGTTGAAGCCGCGGTTGGGGCCAAGGAACTCGACCTTCAATCCGCCCGCGATCGACAGATCGAGCATCGTATCGATCTCATGCTTGTTCTCTTCCTGCGAAATCTGCCCGACGGTTTTGCCGAGGTACTTCTCGAGTTCCGGCTTGTCATCGGCCCATTGCACGATCAAGCCGCGAATCGGTCCGCCGACGCCTTTCTGGATCACTTCCAGCTTCTTGTTGGCCTCGCCGTGCTCGCGCTTGATCGCCGCGCGCAGCTCGGGGTCTTTCATCTTGTTGATTTTCTCTTCGGTGGTGCCGGTGGTGACGGCGCGCCACGCCGGGCTCGCATCGTACAGGTTCCAATTTTCGAGGGTGAACGCGAAGCCGGTGCGCAGCGTCGCGGTCTGGCCGAAAATCGGCAGGCCCTTGTCGCGGCAGCGCTTCAGCCACGCGAGGCTGCGCTGATGCGGAAGGGGATCTTTGCGCGCGGGCGCAATCGCATTGTAGAGGATCGGGCGGTTCGCCGCGGCGGCGAGGCGCTCCACGAATGCGAGGTCATCTTTAATCTTGCCGGTCGCCTGCGTGATCTGGATGAAACCCTCATCGCGCTCGCGCAGCACGCGCGCGAGATTGAGGATGTCTTCATCGCACATCAGATCGGTGACCATCGGTGAGCCGTCATAGTCGGCCTGGGTCGAATCTTGGCCGAGGCGCTGGATCGAGAAGCCACTGAGGCCCGCGTCCATTCCCTCGTGGAGAAGACGGCGCATTTCGGCGCGCTCGGCCTCAGTTGCCGGACGCGATTTCGCCGCGTCGATGCCCATCACGTACACCATTATCGAGGAGGTCGGCAGATACTGAATCGCGTTGACGCCCTTGGGCGCGCGGTCGAGCGAGTCCATGTACTGCGGGATGGTTTCCCAGTCCCAATTCATGCCGACTTTCATCGACTCATATGGAATTGCCTCGGTGCGCGTCATCATCAGCATCGAGCGCTCGCGACCCTCGGGCTTCACCGGGAAGAAACCGAAACCGCAGTTGCCGAGTACGACCGAGGTGACACCGTGCCATCCGGAGATGGTGCAGTACGGGTCCCATCGGATCTGCGCATCGTAGTGAGTGTGCAGATCGACGAAGCCGGGCGCGACGATCAGGCCGTCAGCGTCGATGACCTTCTTCGCGAAGCCCTGCGCGCGGCCGCCGACTTGCGCGACCTTGCCATCCTTGATCCACAGGTCGCCGTGAAAGCGCGGTACTCGCGTTCCGTCGACGATGGTTCCGCCTTTGATTTGAATATCGAATTCGGCCATTTAGGTTCCCTCCTTGGGAAACAAGGTTGGGACTCGGCGCGCCCTACGCGTCTCGCCCGTGATGCTTTGCTTTTACAGCATTGCTTATGCAGCAGGCAAGCAAAATTGAACGACCGGTATGTTGATTGCGCACAAAACCGGCAGTTTCGAAATGCAACCGTCGTTCGGCTTGCTCGAGCGCGAATCATCCGGGCGGGACTATTCGCGCGGCGAGGAAGCGTCGATGTGCGCTTTAGCCTAGGCGGCCACCATCACATCGAGGGGTGGCGTCGCGGCGAGCACCGGCTCGAGGTTCGGTGTCGATACCGCTTCAAGTGCTGTATCAACTACAGTCGCAGATGCTTCATCCGCATTGTCCGCGAACGTCTCGGAGAGGTTGATGCGTGCGCCATTGAAAAGACGCTTACGCACCGCTTGCGCATCTAATTCGAAGAGCTCCGCGATCCATCGGAAGCTGCCCATCGAAGGAGAATCACTCAGGAACCATGCCCGGGCGGTACGCCGACAGTAGTTGACCTGAACCTTGCGATAGCGGCTCGGCCCCTCCGATGGGATGTCGCCGTAATAGTCGCGAAAAGCTTGCGCGAGCACGGCGAACCAGAGCTTTGGTGCACCTTCGCTTTGTTCGAGGCCGGCAAAAAGAGCGCGCGATTGGAAACGAGACTGATCGGTAGGATTACCGACCGAACCCTGACTATCCTGACCCACTGGGACTCCCTCCCTTACTTAAGAGAAAAATCCCCCCCAGTGTTCCACCCTTTCGCGGTTGCGTGACCCGAATTGGTCTCGCACTTGACAACCGCACTTCTACAGTGCGAGATAAATATCGCAAGCGAGAATTCTGTGTCAAGCATCGAAGGGGATAAATCTCTCCTAAGGACGGAAACTCTGGCGCACCGCCTGCGTCAGGTTCTGGAGGAACTCGGCCTCAATCAGACCCAGGCCGCGGAGCGCGCCGGCGTCCCTCTGGCGACGCTGAACAAATGGATTAACCAATCCGACAAGGCGCCGAATCCGAGCGCCGAAAACCTCATCGCACTCAAGCAAGCCTTCAATGTCTCGCTCGATTGGCTGTTAACTGGCGAGGGCCTGCGCGAGCCGATGCCTTCCTTCGCCAATGTCCTTTCGCGCCTTACGAAGTGGCTACAGTCCTCAATCGGTTCAGGGGCTCTCGACCCGAATCGGATCGACATTATGCGTCCGGAAGACGACGCCTTTTTACCCGACTACGGTCCCAACGACATATTCGTCATCGAGCGGACTGCGACCGTTCCCAAGCAGGATCAGATTTGCCATGTGAGCTTTGGCGGGATGACAGGGTTTCGCAGGGTGATTCACGAGGTCGACGGGTCGGTGCTCCTTACCGCCCCCAATCCAGCGACTCCGCCATGGAGGGTTCGCGCCGGCGAAATCACGAGCGAATTCCGGGTTCATGGTAGGGTGGTTGGAGCGCTTAGGGTTTTCGGTAGAATGGATTGAAATCCATTGTGAGAGATATTTTAACGCTTAATAGTGTCGAAGAACTGATCAATGGTGGGCAGAATTGCCCGTTGCAGGAATTGCTCCAAATCCGTGAAGAAAGTTCATGAAAGAGCCTGACGGCATCAAAAGAGTGCCTTGTGCAATTCTCATTGGTCCCAAAACGCCCGTATCCGGTATCGTCAGTGAGACTAAGGTGGGCGTTGAAGTGCGACGGAACCTTGCCGTCGCACCTCGCCGCATCACAGGTCGACTCGCGCTCAAGTCCAGCGACCGCGGTTGCACCCACCGCGTCCCTGGTCACGCCATCGTCCGCGACCTAGAGGCTGGTTGAGCGCGAATCCGCGTTGAGCCTCCATCGATCGATCGTCTCCACGTTGAAGCGCCAGTCGCTGCCGACCCGAAAGGCGGGAAGTTGCGAACGCTTCAACATTCGGTAGATGGTGCTTTGATGGACATGGAGATAGTCCGCGACCTCTTTCACCGTCAGAACCCGTTTCGCCATTTCTTTTGGCCTCCCTCCCGATTTTGCGTTTGTTCTGTCACACTATAGTAACTCTGTGTTAATGCGATTTCAGAGTAGATGCAAACGAAATGCCGATCGATCTGAAAATATATTGCGCTGAAATAGTCAGCGTCCTCCCAATCCGTGCGAGATTTGTATGGGAGTCTTGTCGTCGCGCAACAAAAAAGTGGCGACGCGCCAAAATCCGGTAGTCATGAGCGAACTCAGCCCAAGCGCGAGGCCCGCGCGCTGCTGTTCGACTAGAGGACGCGTGACGAGTGCACTATATCTGGCGCACTGAGGTCGGCCAGTGAACTAGCCGAACTACCGGAGGCCGCCGTGAAGAATCTCGCCATCGATGTCCATGCGCATGCGCTGATCGGCACGACCGAGGAAATCGCGCGCCAGCAGGATCGCTGGCGGCGCGAAGCGCAGAGCGCGGCGCGCCTGGCCGGCAAGGAATCCTCCGATCACAATCAGCGCCTGATGCAGACCTCGTATCTCGCGGGACTAACCCGGGTCGAGGCGCGCATTGCCTCGATGGATGCGATGGGAATCGACGTGCAGACGATCAGCCCGGTCCCCACGCAGTACCACTACTGGGCCGAGCGCGAGGTCGCCGAGAAAATCGTCGCGGCAACCAATCGCGGAGTCGCGGCGATCTGCGCCAGCCGACCCGAGCGATTCGTCGGGTTGGGCAGCGTGGCGATGCAATTTCCCGAAATTGCCGCCGATCAACTCGAGCATGCGATGCGCGAGCTGCATCTGAAGGGCGTCATCGTTTCGACCGCCGTCAACGGTGTGGAGCTGGCCGATCCGCGCTTCGAAATTTTCTGGGCGCGAGCGGAGGCGCTCGGCGCGGTGGTGTTCATCCATCCGATGGGTTGCTCGATGGGCGAGCGGCTGACGCCGTACTACCTCTCGAATGTGATCGGCAATCCGGCCGAGACCACGGTCGCGCTCGCGCACCTGATTTTCAGCGGCACCTTCGATCGGTATCCGAAGCTGAAGGTCGTCGCGGCGCACGGCGGCGGATATTTTCCTTTCTACACCGCGCGCTTCGATCACGGATGGCGCGTGCGTCCCGAGGCGCATACCTGCGCGGATGCGCCCAGCAGCTATCTCAAGAAGATCTGGTTCGACTCGCTGGTGTACGAGCCCGAGCAACTCGAATATCTGATTCGGCGGGCGGGTGCCGGCAACGTCGTGCTGGGGACCGACTTCCCCTTCGACATGGGAATCGAGGATCCGATCGGTCTGCTGAATTCGGTCGCGGGCTTGTCGGATGAAGATCGCGCTCTGATCCGCGGCGCCAACGCGGCCAGGCTATTGGGGATAGTTGGTCCGAAGTAATCCTGGATTGTAAAAGCGGTCGCGTGTTTGCAAACCTGCTGTTAATTATGCATTGGCGTTTTGCTGCCCATGGATCACCAACTCGACCAGAGTTCGCTTGCCCTATTGAAGCTCCCTAACGGGCGCCCTCAGAACGCAAGCTGAAGCTGCGTCAGGATCGCGCTTTCATCGCGACGATCGGCGCCACCCGGACCGCCCTTATCGAAGAAGGTACGAACATAGTTAAGTTGCCATTTAGCGTTTTGACTGAGGTACCAATTGAGCGCAACGCCATACTCGGTAGCCGTGCGTGCGGATGTCGAGACATTGGCAAAATTAAGCTTGAACTTATCCGAGTCGATTCCCAGG
>JBGPMZ010000218.1:0-5349 GCA_041487255.1 Binataceae bacterium (SeqCode)
GAGGTTCGCGGCGACGGTCAGCCGCTGGTGCTGCTGCATGGCTTCACCGGCGCGGGGTCGGATTGGCGATACGTCTTCGACTTCGATGATCTGGCGAAGAGCTATCGGGTGATCGTCCCCGATATGCGAGGGCATGGCGGCTCGACCAATCCGTCGGGAGAATTCACGCATCGGCAATCGGCGCTGGACGTATTCGCGCTCCTCGATCATTTGAACGTCGAAAAATTCAAAGCGATCGGCCTCAGCGGCGGAGGCAACACCTTCCTGCATATGGCTATGCAGGAACCATCGCGCGTCGAGGCGATGGTGCTCATCAGCGCGACGACGCATTTTCCGGATCAGGCGCGCGCCATCATGCAGCAATTCTCGTTCGACAAATTGCCGGCGGAGGAGCTCGCGCAGATGAGGGCGCGGCATCGGCATGGCGACGACCAGATTCGCGCATTGTTCCGGCAGGGCAGCGGTTTCAAGGACAGCTATGATGATTTGAATTTCACCGCCGCCGACCTCGGCAAAATCTCCGCCGATACACTCATCGTGTACGGCGATCGCGATCCGCTGTATCCACTGAGCATCGCGACCGAAATGTATGCGGCGATCCCGCGCGCATTTCTGATGGTGCTTCCGAACGCGGGTCACAGCCCCATCTTCGGGGAGGCGAAAGAGTACTTCGTCGCTGCCGCAACATCGTTCCTCCGCGACGCCTGGAAAAATCGTTGACCGGTTCTCTCGCATGTATATACAATTAAAACTTGGAGATCGAGTTCGATCCACTGAAGAGCAATCGCAACCTGGAGGAGCGAGGGATCCCATTCAGCCTCGCCACCGAACTTGATTTGACCTCCGCGGTCATTCGACGGTCCGATCGGTACGGTGAAGAGAGATTTCGGGCGACGGGAATGATTGGCGATCGCGTCCACGTTTTGGTGTTTACGCGGCGCGTGGATACAATGCGCGTGATTAGCTTACGCCGTGCTAACAGACGAGAGGTGAAACGCTATGAAGAAGCCAAATCCCTACATGACTGATGAGGACAATCCAGAATGGACGGATGAGGACTTCAAACGCGCGGTGCCTGCTCGGGTGCTTTTCCCCGAATGGGTCGAGGCTTGGGAGAAACGCAAGCGCGGCGAGCGCGGGCCGCAGAAGGAACCGGTAAAAGAAGCGATCTCGCTCCGCGTGGATAAAGATGTGCTGGCCACGTTCCGGGCCACTGGTGACGGCTGGCAAAGCCGGATGAATGCGGCGCTGCGCATCGGCGCGGAAAGACTCAGCCCTTTGATACAAAGGCCAGCTAAGAAGCGCACTGCACGGTCGCTGAAACAATCAGCACGATCTAAGTAGATCGGCTGGGGAGACGATCACTCCATCGGGAGGCCGACGTAGTTTTCCGCGAGGCTTTGCGCCCCTGCGCGCGAGCTGGTGACGTAGTCCAGCTCCGCCATCTGGCGGCGGCGATCGAAGGCGTTGTCATCGTGGAAGCGATGCAGCATCGACGTCATCCACCACGAGAAGCGCTGCACCTTCCACACGCGTCGCAGGCTTATCTCCGAGTATCGATCGAGCAGGTCATGCGAGCCGGAGCGGTAGAATTCCGCGATCGCGCGTGCCAGGACGCGCACATCCGCGATCGCGAGGTTGAGCCCTTTGGCGCCGGTCGGCGGCACGATATGAGCCGCATCGCCGGCGAGGAACAAGTTCCCGAACTGCATCGGCTCCGCGACAAAGCTGCGCATCTCGGTGATGCCCTTTTGCACCACGGGTCCCTCGCGAAGCTTCCAATCATCGTGCGTCTCGAAGCGCCGATGCAGTTCCTCCCAGATGCGCGCATCCGGCCATGCTTCGATTTGCTCGTCCGGCGCGCATTGCAAATAGAGCCGTGTGAGTTGCGGCGAGCGCATGCTGTGCAGCGCGAAGCCGCGGTCGTGATTCGCGTAGATGAGTTCCTCCGATGAGGGCGCGACCTCCGCGAGGATGCCCAGCCATGCGAACGGATAGACCCGCTCGAAGATGGTCAGGACGCCCGCGGGAACCGTGGGGCGGCAGATGCCATGGAACCCGTCGCATCCCGCGATGAAGCCGCATTCGATCTGATGCGACGCGCCATCTTTGCGATAGCGGATGTTCGGCTTCGATCCCTCGAATCCGTGGATGCTGACGTCGTCGACTTCGAAGACAACTTGCCCGCCGGCGGCGAGGCGCGCATCGGTGAGGTCCTTCACCACCTCGTGTTGCGCATAAATGGTGATGCCTTTCCCGCCCGTCAGATCGGCGAAATCGATGCGATGCCCGCGCCCGTTAAAGCGCAACTCGATCCCGTGATGAACGAGGCCCTGCTTCCCCAGGCGCTCGCCGACACCGGTTTCGATCATCAGGTCGACCGTGCCCTGCTCGAGCACGCCGGCCCGCACGCGCTCCTGAACGTATTGCCGGCTGCGGCTCTCGATGACCACCGACTCGATACCGCGCAGGTGCAGCAGGTGCGAAAGCATCAGCCCGGCGGGTCCCGCGCCGACGATTCCAACCTGCGTGCGCATGGCCGCGAGACTTACACCGAGCGAGTCAGACCGCCGTCGATCCGAATCATTGAGCCCGTGACGTATGCGGCGAGCGGACTCGCGAGGAAAGCCGCGACCGCACCGAACTCGGCGATGGTGCCCATTCGACCAACCGGTAGCGTACTTTCGAAGCGCTGCAGAGCTTCTTCAATCGGGATGTTCAGGCGCTTGGCCATTCCCTGGTGAAGTTGCTTCGAGCGGTCGGTGGCGATGACGCCCGGCAGCAGCATGTTCACCGTGATGCCGTCGCGCGCGACCTCGCCGGCCAGAGTCTTGGCCCATCCGGCGATCGCGCTGCGCAGGGTGTTGGAAATACCGATGGTCGGGATCGGTTCGATGACGCTGTAGGACGCGACATTGAGCACCCGTCCGAACTTACGCGCGCGCATCTCCGGAAGCAGCATGTCGGTGACGCGAAAAAACGGCATAACCATCGCGTGGAACTGCGCTTCCCACATCTCAGGGGCGACGCCCGATGCGCCCGACGGTGGCGGACCGCCTGAGTTGTTCACCAGGATGTCGATGGGCCCGAGCTGATCGCGCGCCGATTTCACCGCGGCCTCGATACTGGGCCAATTCGCGAGGTCGCCGGCCATCCCGATCATTCGGTGTCCGCGTGCGACGCACTCCGAGACCGTGCGATCGACGGTCTCCTGGGTGCGCGCGACGATCGCCACCGCGACGCCCTCGGCCGCCAGCGCATCGGCGATGCCGCGACCGATGCCCTTGCTGCCACCGAAGACCAGCGCGGTTTTTCCCTTGAGCTGAAGGTCCACTTGCTATTTCAGCGGCTGTTCCGGCATCGGGCCGAACCCGCCTTCCTCCGGCTGATGACCATAGATGTCCTGGGTGAAATATTCCGACTGATAGGTCGCGTTGCGCGCGCCCCACCCGTACTCGATCATCCATCCGGAAGGATTGCGGAAGTAGAACGAGTACATATGATCGTTGGAATGCTTGCCGGTCCTGATAGTGACCGGAATCTTGAGATTGCGAACCAGGTCGTGCGTCATGCCGACGTCGTCGAGGTTGTCGACCTCGAGCATTAAATGATTGATCATGCGGCGCGTATCCGGGATGCCGAACGCCACCGTGTGATCGCGCTCGTTGCAGTGCATGAACCGAATTAGCATGGTGTCCTTGGCCATGCGGATTTTGTATTCGACGCCGCCGCGCATCCCCAGCGCATGATAGAAGTTTTGCGCCGCGACGGGATCCTGCTGGCGAATGATGCAATGCCCCAAGCCGCCGCCGGCAGTCTTGAACTTCCCATGCATCGGACGGCCGGGATGAAATGGTTTCTCGAATTGGACCGCGGGGCCGTGGAAGATCTCGACCGGATTCCCGCCCGGATCCTGGAGCTTCAGCACTTCGAGGACGTGGCGTTCGGTCGCCTCATCTTCGGAGCCGACGCGAAACTTGATGCCCGCTTCGGATAGCTGACGCTGCATCGCCCCGAACTCCTCGGCGCCTGCCACCCGAAATCCGAGGTACTGCAAATCGTCGCTGGGATCGTTGTGCATCACGATGCGATGATGCCAGTAGTCCATCCGCAGGTAGCATCGATCGCGTTCGCCCTCGTCAGCGATTTCGAGGCCCAAAACTTTGCCGGCAAAGTTCTTCCATTCGTCGAGATTCTTGACGCCGATGCCCATGTAGCCGAGTTCCGTTACCTGGATCATTTGATGCCTCCTGCGGCGATCGCTCTCACGATGCTTTTCCCACGAATGATGCTCCACAGTAAAGAACCGTCGTTACGCTGGGCTGGCGCCCGCGCATAAAAACCACAATACCCACACGCGACTTGGGCTTCGATGCGAGGACATGGTAGAGAAGCGCGGAGTCAGGTTTCGAGAACGGGTGGGAATCGAATGAAGCAGATCGTCGCGTTACTGGTCGCTCTGATATTCGCGGGATGCGCAGCGACGCCGCATGAACAGGCCGCGCCGACGCCGTCACAAGCTGCCGCGGCCGCTCCGGATGCCGGCGGAGGCGCCGGCCGGCGGATGGAAAAGCCCCCGACCTTTCACCAGGGCTACAAGTTGACCTTTCGCTCCCGCACCAGTGATTTCGATATGACGTATCAGGGCGAGGAAAATGGGCTGCTCGTCTTTCACTTCGATACCAGAGAAAAACTTCCCTACGACTATCTCTACACGCCCGACATGAAGCTGGTGGGAATCAGGGACGCACAAATTCAGTACACCTTTGATCCTCCTGTGGGTTACGTCGATTTCCCTCTCTACGTCGGCAAGAAGTGGGCGGTTACCTACAAGACTACCAGCAACTCCAGCCACAGCATGGGTGAGACCGAGGTCGAGGTATTGGCTTTTGAATCGGTGCGCGTTCCTTACGGGAAGCTCGATGCCTTCCGCATCCGAGTGCGCAATAGCGATCGCGGCGTGAGCCGGATGAATCCTACCGAGACATTCTGGTTCAGCCCCGAGCTCGGATACTACGTGAAGCACGACACGACCAAGCCGGTCTATGAGGATCCGTTCGAGTTGATAGCCGTGAGCAAGTGAGGGCTATCCTCCGCTGAGCGCGCACACGATCTTTACGTCGGCCCAGTCGGGCAGCGCGCGTTTCAGGTCGCGCTCCATCTCCCCGTTGACGAAGAACTGGATGTGACGCCGGATGCGGCTGTGCTCGTCGATGATACGGAAACGGATGCCGGGAAACTGCGCCTCGAGCTGATGCGTCACGGCATCGAGACTGTCCGCTGCTACGCTCAACTCGGCGAGCCCGCGCGTGTACGAATGCAGCGGACTCGGTATCAGCACGCGGATCA
>JBGPMZ010000219.1:0-5309 GCA_041487255.1 Binataceae bacterium (SeqCode)
CGCTTCGGGTCCTCGTGGTGCACGGTCCGAATCTGAATCTTCTCGGCGAGCGCGAACCCGAGGTATACGGCCGCACGCGCCTGGCGGATATCGATCGCGAACTCAAACAGCTCGGCGCCGAACTGGGCATCAAGGTCAAGACCTTTCAGTCCAACAGCGAAGGCGACATCATCACGCGGATTCAGGAAGCGCGCGGCAAGATCGATGCGCTACTTATCAATCCCGCGGGATATACTCATACCAGCGTGGCGATTCGCGACGCGATCCTGGCGCTGGAGGCGCCCACCATCGAGGTGCACCTGTCCAACGTGTATCGGCGCGAGCCGATGCGTCATCGCTCGACCATTGCGGATGTCGCCGTCGCGCGCATCATGGGCTTCGGCGCTCCCGGCTACGCGCTCGCGCTGCGGGCGGTGCGCAGTTTGGTTGAAGCGGCGCGTCGTCATCAAGCGTAGTTACTTCACATCGGTGAAATAATGGATGTTCGCGAGCTCAAAGCACTTCTCAACCTGATGCAGGAACACGACCTCCTCGAGCTCGAGATCGAGGACAAGAAGGGCAAGGTGCGTCTGGTCCGAGGTACCGCCGCGACGCATGACCATCAGCCCAACCAGGTTGCAGTCGCCGTCGCGCCCTTGAGCAACGCCAATGCCGCCGGCGCGAAGCTTCAGCGAAAAATCGAGGGCAAGGTCACCGCGCCGACGGTGGACAAGCCGCCCCCCGGTAGCATCGAGCTGCAGGCGAACCAGAAGCTGGTTGAAAGCCCGATGGTGGGGACCTTCTATCGCGCCGCCTCACCCGATGCCGATCCATTCGTCGAGGAAGGTACGAATGTGCGAAAGGGGCAGCCGCTATGCATCATCGAGGCGATGAAAATGATGAACGAGATCGAGGCCGACATTGCGGGCCGCGTGGTAAGCATATTGGTGGAGAATGGTAATCCAGTTGAATACGGTCAGCCTTTAATGATTCTGGAGGTTGGCTGATAAGCCAACTCCAGAGTACTGATCACGCTTCTCCTTCCAGGAGAGGCAGGCTGCGACAGCAGCCGGTGAGGTCAGATGATTATCGAGGTTGACTGAAGAGATAGCTGCGATGTTCAAGAAGTTACTGGTCGCAAACCGCGGAACCATCGCCATCCGCATCATCCGCGCATGCCGCGAGCTCGGCATCGCCACCGTCGCGGTGTTCTCGACGGCCGACAAAGATGCGCTTCACGTTCGCATGGCCGATGAATCCGTTTGCATCGGACCGCCACAGGCCGAGGCGAGCTACCTCAACATCCCGTCGATAATCAGCGCGGCAACGACCTATGGCGCAGACGCGGTGCATCCGGGCTACGGCTTCCTGAGCGAGAATGGCGACTTCGCGGAGGCGTGCCGCAAGTCGGGGTTGAACTTCGTCGGACCGAAAGCGCGCCACATCCGGTTGATGGGCGACAAGCCGCGCGCGCGCCGCATCATGATTCGCGCGGGCGTGCCGGTCCTTCCGGGTAGCGAAGGCAAGGGCGTCACCGAGGTCAAGGACGCATTAGCTGATGCGAAGCGCCTCGGCTATCCGGTGCTGATCAAGGCCGCGGCCGGCGGCGGCGGCAAAGGGATGCGCGTGGTCCGCGATGAGAAGGAACTTCTTCGCATGTTCCCGCTCGCGCGTGGCGAGAGCGAGGCCGCGTTCAACTCGCGCACGATGTACCTGGAAAAATATCTCGAGCATGCGCGTCACGTGGAGTTCCAGATCCTCGCCGACGAGAGCCGTCATGCGATTCATCTCGGCGAGCGCGATTGCTCGATTCAGCGCCGCCATCAGAAGGTGATCGAAGAATCGCCATGTCCGGTTCTGACGGCGCGGCTGCGCGACAAGATGGGCAAGGCCGCGGTGCGCGCGGCGGACGTGGTGGGCTATTCGAATCTCGGGACAGTCGAGTTTCTGCTCGCCGGCAGCGGTGAGTTTTACTTCATCGAGATGAACACCCGCATCCAGGTGGAGCACGGCGTCACCGAGATGGTCACCGGGACCGACCTGGTGAAAGAGAGTATCCGTGTCGCGATGGGCGAGCCGCTGCGATGGAAGCAGAAGCAAATCACGATGAACGGCGCCGCGATGGAGTTTCGCATCTACGCCGAGGATCCCGACACGCACATTCCCTCGCCGGGGGTGGTGTCGAATCATCATACGCCCGGAGGCCTTGGGGTGCGCGTTGAGACGGCGCTGTATGATGGCTATCGGGTGCCGGTCCACTACGATCCGCTGATCGCAAAGCTAATCGTGCATGCCGAAAATCGTGCGGGTGCGATCGCGCGAGCCAAGGCGGCGCTGCGCGAGTACATGATCGACGGCATCAAGACCAACATCGCGCTGCACCTGAAGATCCTCGCCGATCCTGATTTCCTCGCAGGCAACTTCGCGACCGACTTCCTGACCCGATACGAGGACGTTGCAGAAGCCGCGCGCGCGGCTGGCAGGTAGGCGAACAGCCGGAAACCTCCTCGCAAAGCCTCTTGACCGAGACCATCTCCCGCCTGAACGATATAGGTTGAGTCCGCCAACGGTCAGGAGAGCGGATTTTAAGGCGCACATGACGAGAAGACTGCTTTTTGCGACCGCCATCGTACTTGCAATGATCGTTGCTCCAGCGCTTTCAAGTGCGCAGGATGCCCCCATGATTCCGGGCGCCAATGCCGCGCCGCCGGGCCCGCAACCGAAGGTCCAGCTCGAGAATCCTCTCTTTGACTTCGGCACCGCGACCGAAGCGACGATGGTTAATCACACCTTCAAGCTGAAGAACACCGGCAGGGGCCGCCTGGTGATCTCGCACGTCAAGACTTCATGCGGATGCACCGCGGCGAAGCCGAGCCAGAACTCGCTCGCGCCCGGCGAAGAGGCCGAGATCGCGGTCGGCTTCGATACCCATTTCCAGAAAGGGCACCAGGTTCGCACCATTACCGCATTCACCAACGACCCCAACACCCCGCAAGCGGTTATGACGATGCAGGGGATGGTGAAGCAGCAGGTCTCCGCGATGCCTTCGGACGTCAGCTTCGGGAAGGTGAAGCTGGGCACAGAAATGACGAAGGAGGTTCTCGTCAACGATCTCACTCAACGCAAGGATCCATTTACCGTCAGCGACATAACCAACTCCAATCCCGCCATCAAAGTTGAGAAGGCCAATCGGACCGATGGGAAACGAGGCGCGCTGCTCAAGATCACGCTGACCAAGGCGATGCCGGCTGGCTCCTTTGTCGATACCGTCAAAATGACCACCAGCCGTATCCCGCTTCAGGTCCAGGTGTTCGGCGAGGTGGCGGGCGATTTGAGCGTGGCGCCGGCGCAGGTCTCGTTCGGGATCGTGCCGCACGGGCAGGAGGCGGTCAGGATGGTGAAGCTGACCAACCAAGGCGGCAAGCCCATAAAGGTGCTCGGCATCACCAGCTCGTCGGTGCCGGTGTCGGCTTCAGCGGAGCCTATCGATGGCAGCAAGGACTACAAGATCATTGTCCAACTGCATCGCGGGACTCCTGACGGCCAGGTTCGCGGGCAATTGCAGATCAAGACCGACGATCCCGAGCAACAGGTGCTGAACGTTCCCTTCTATGGCATCATCGGCCAATTCTCGATGTGATCTACAAGCTGTTGGTTGCCGTCGCATCCTTGGCCTTGATCGCGGCTTCCGCGCCGGCGAAAAACTGGGAGGATCCGGCAGACTGTAGTGCCGAGCGGCGCAACGTTCCTCCTGATTCGGCGCTGGCGAAAGCTCAGGATTCGCGACATTTCAAACGCACGCTCGCGATAGCTTCGAATCAACGGATAGGTTTGCTCCCGCAACATAGCGGACCTGACGCGCGAGGATGGCGTTGCCGGTGCTGAACCATCTAGTGCGGTTCGTATCGTTGGGCTTTTGAGTTGAAGAGGCTGTCGGGGGGTGGATCGATGTCGAGCACATTCGGTTCCTCGTCCATGTTCAGAGAGAGCAGGAACAGGGGCCGATCGCCCGGGACGTAAAAGTCATCCGCGAGGACCATCTGGGTCTCCTCGGCCTCGGAAGTCTTGCGGTTCCACAGGGGAAACAACGCGTCGGGCGCCGCCTTCCGATAGAACTGCGCGCCGAGGAAGAGGTAGGTTTCCTTATCCAGGAACAGCTTGGCAGGGAGGATGTTCTCCGGAGCGGCGCGAGGTGTCATCTCAACGACGTAGGCGGAACGGACCTCGCAGTCGACATGGCCAAGCCGCGTCGCACTCTCACTCCGGCGGATCCCGACGCGCACCCCATTGGCGTCGAGGCACGCGAGCAGCGGTTGTTCGCCAAGCAGCTTGTAGGTGTAGGCCTCGGTCTTAGGCGGCGCGTATTCCCACCAGAACGACGCGCATGCGTAGGTGCATGACTGATGCGGGTAACCGCCCTTCCACTTCATCCGCCGCCATCGCCGCACCGCGGTTGGAAAGAACCACGCATCGCTGCTCCGGGCCGGGTCGAGATATTGAATCATGATGTAAGCGTTGGGCTCGGGGCCGCAGTAGTCGCCGCGCTGCTTGAACTCGACCGGCGAATCATGACGATGCGAATCGGCTAACTCCCGCATCGTGTGCATGTAGCGCACGATGACGATCTGATCGCAGCTACCCTCATTGCGGAAGTCGCGATGAGCTTCGTCCTCGAACAACTGCCCGGGATGGGAGGGATCGAGGTTCCATGCTCTCGTCTTTTGCGTCGCGTGCAGATTTACCTGGGCCGGGATGAAGGGTCCCCAATGCCAGTTGTAGGCTATCTTGACCCCGGCCTTTGGGTCGGTGGAGTCAATGAGCGGAAACGGCAGCCCGGCGACATAGTTCTGCATCGCATTCTGGGAATCGAGGCGCACCTGTGCGGAATAGTGCTCAGTCGCTTCGCGATATGCCTGCGGCCACGCGATGCGCCGGGTCGGGACCACATGCACTGTGAGGCCATGCCCGATGGCAAAGGCCAGCGCGGACGGGACGAGCGACGTGAAACTGCTCAGGTTGGACGCGTCGATCGTCGTTCCAGGCGGCACCGCTGAAGCCGCCGGCGCTCCAACTTCGCTCCCGGGGGTCGATGCGGCGTGCGCGACACCAATCGCCGCGCCGAGGAGGCACGCGACGATGACGGCGCCGAGACGGCATGCATCACTCGCACCGCTAGCCGTGCTCCCGGGCTCGCGCCGATAGCGGAAGCTCAAATACCACCCTTGATTTTTAGCGCGCTCTGATAAAGGGGAGGCAGCAGGAACCGCGGCGACCGGCGGGTGCCGGCGAACTCGAAGAATCCGATGTCGACGAGCTGGTATGCGGTGTCA
>JBGPMZ010000220.1:0-5307 GCA_041487255.1 Binataceae bacterium (SeqCode)
CGCGGCGCGTGGGAATCGGAGCCCCAGTCGGAGAAAGATCGGACCTACAACGCTCACATGGTGGTGTATCGCGAGCTCGAGGCACAGGGAAAGCTCCTCGGCTCGACGCGCCTGCGCCCCTGCTCGGAATCCAAAACGATAAGGCTCAAGAACGGAAAGCCGATCGCGATCGACGGGCCGTTCTCGGAGACCAAGGAAGTGCTCGGCGGCACTTACGTCATCGAGTGCGCCTCGATGGATGAAGCGGTGGGATGGGCGATGAAGATGCCGCACTTCGGCGACACGCAGTATTCCGGCATCGAGATCCGCCCGATTTGGGAGTGATGGGGGTTCTATTCCCTGCACGGCCGCCGCTACGTCGAAGACAGCTCGTCGTCGGGTTTGAGTGCGCGGAATTGGAGGAGCAGCAGAACGTCGTAGGCGATCTTGAGCGCTCCGGCGCAGATTAGCGGCCACCCGAACGATGTGACATTCAGCATCATGCCCGCGGGAATCGGCGCCGCCGCGGTTGCCAGGCTGCGCGGCACGTTGGTAACGCTCGCGGCCGCGGCCCGTTCCTCGGGTGGCACCACCGCCATCACGTAGGATTGACGCGCCGGGATATCCATCGAGGACATCGACGAGCGGAGCAACAGGAACACGATCGCCAGCGGCGCGGTCGGCATCAGCGCGGCGAGGATCAGGAACGCATTGGCCGGAAGATGCGTGTACACCATCGTGTTGATGCGCCCGAAGCGCGCGGCCATGCGCGAGGATACAAATTGCGAGAACGACCCCAGCAGCCCCGCGACGAAGAAGAACGTCCCGGCCGCCTGAATCGACAGGTTGAAGCGGCGGAACAGCCATAGTGCGAGCAGCGACTGAATCGCGAAGCCGCCGCCGAACGAATCGACCGCGAACAGCGCAGCCAGCCGCATCACGGTGGCGCGTGACTTCGCCAGCGGCGCAACTTTGACGGGAGGTGGCGCCGTTTCGACGGCGCTCGAGAGTGACCAGTAGATGGATGCTGCGATGGCTCCGAGGATCGAATAGGCGACGAATCCCAAGCGCTGTGCGGCGACCACGCTCCAATTGAAGCGCGGCGCGAGCACGGTCGGCAATCCGCTTGCGAGGGCGCCGAACGCTCCGCCCAGCGCGCCGGCGACATTGTAGGTTGCAAACACGCCGGTCAAATCGCGCGTCGCGACCGTTTGTGCGATTGCGGTCTGTTCGAGGGGAAGGAAAAGGCTCACGTCGCCGGCGGAAGGATTCATCGTTCCTACAAATGCGATCGCGGCCAGGGTCCAAAAGCTGAGCGCAAAGGTGAATCCCAAACCGGTGGCGATCATCAGAACCGCCGCCCCGAGGAACATCAGCCGCACCCCGATCCGTCGGGTGGCGAATCCGGCCCACAGCGTGACCAGCGCCGAGCCGAACAGCGTCGCAAAAACTATCACGCCAATTTGCGTGGGGGTCATTCCGATCGCGCTCAGATAGCTCGGCAGGAGCACGCTGACGACACCGTCGCCGACCCCGCGCAACGCCCGCGTGACGATCAGCAGCTTGCTATCGGGCGTCGAGGTGGAGGGAAACAGCGAAGGCATCGGGCGACCATTGCAATTTCAATCGATTAGGGAAATACGTGGAGGGGGGAGGGTATCAGGTTGTTATCATGAGCAATCAGAGAGAAGAGCATCCGCAACCTCGAGAAACTACCAAACGAAGCCAAATAATACTGACAGATCAAAGAGGTTTCTCCGAAACAGTGCTGAAATCTCGCGAAGTTGGTGATCGTAGATGCCCGGTCTGTTGGTAGGGAATCTCGCTTTCAATAAAGAAGTAGGCTCTTTCCATCGCCACCTCCCTGCTCGAGGTCACGAGAATTACCAAACGAAGCCAAATAATCCTTTATCGACGGGCATTTTGTCTTTTCGCACGCGCCGGAATGAGTCATTACTTCGAGCGCGAAGCCTGAGTGCATCAATAAGCATTAATAAGCATCACTTTGGATAGGTAAACGTCTGCAAACCGGATGGCACTGCACTTGCCTCTCTTACCCAGAGCCATCCTCGCTCACCGGGCTCTTCCACACACATTCCACTCCTCCAAAAGGGTCAGCTGCCGGAATATTGTCACTCGGCTTACAAACGCTGACATGGCGTGACATCGCATTGCCGACCGAGGCCTCGGCGAGCGCGACGCCTTGCGTATAAGCCGCCATGCGAATGTCGCGATCGGTGAGCATCCCAATCACGTTCGAGTCGGAATCGATCACCGGCGCCGCTCCGCAATCGTTTTCCCACCTCAGCTGCGCCGCTCGATTGAGCGAATCATGCTGATGGCAGGCTCTCACTCTCTTCGTCATCAACTCACTCACTTTCATCACCACCGCTCCTCTTCGCGCCCGAGTCCACACTTTGCTGGAGCCACAGTTACAAAAGATCGCCGGCCGCTCCGTTAGAAACAAATTTTTAACATCGCCGCATCAAAAGCGTCGCGTGCACGTCAGAAATTGGACGAAGTGCTGACACTTAAGCATCACGCACAACCGCTGCGGGCCGACGACAACGGAGCGGATGAGAACGTTTCTATTCCAACGAAAAACTTGAGTTAAGTATGGTGGGGAAAAAACGAATCGCCTTTGCACATCGATGCGATGCGCCTGTTACGAGACGGTGACACATCATGGAACCGTCGCGTGCGGTCGCCGCGCGCCCAGCGCTCGCAGCGTCGCGAGTTGGCACACTCGATGCTTCGTTCTCGGCGTGCGAAACATTTTTGCGGAGGATTGCGATGCATCGAGAGGCAGAGCGAGTGGCTGAGCGAGAGTCTGAGCGAGGGTCTGAGCGAGGGTCTGAGATGGATACGTCCAGAAGCACGCGCCAGGGGGCCAGTCCGAAAACTCAACGCGCTGAGGTGGACGGCGTCTTTCCGCTGATGCCGCAGCAATACTATGACCTCATTTCGCGCCGCCGGATCATCGATGGCGAGCGGCGCTTGATGTTCGCGGTATTCGAAGACGCGATCCGGTCCTACGTCATGTGCCTAAGTTCAAAATCACCCGCGCGGCGCAGAGAATTCGAGGAAGTGAAAAGCTGGATGGAGCTGCGCGGGCATCACACGGTTTTCTCTTTCGACAGCCTGTGCGACCTTTTCGAAATCGATGCCGACCTCCTGCGCAACCAACTCACCACGCTGCGGTCGTCGGACTTGCCCCGGCGGAGAATCGGATCGATTGGGCGCCGCGTTCCGATGAGCGCTACCATGTGACGCGCCTGCCCGGTTCGCGCACGCGTTGGGACTGGGCACTTGGCACTGTGGCGAATGGACCGGGTGTACCCTATCGGACCAACGGCTTGGTTCTTAACCCGTTGCGGTTCGCTCTATGCGGAAGGCGCGGGATTCCCAGGAATCTCGGGAATCCCGGGATTCCAATGATAGCGCACGTCCGGGGTGCGCTCCTCGTTGCGGGAACCGTCGGTGAACTCGATCGCGATGAACCCGCGCTTTTCGTAAAAAGTTCGCGCGCGATGGTTGCCTTCGAACGTCCATAGCATCAAGCCGTCAGGACACAGCTCCTTCGCCTGCTGCAAAAGCGCATGGCCGACCCCAATCCCCTGATGCGCGGGCGCGACATACAGATGCTCCACCCATTCGCCTTCGAGGGCGATGAATCCGACTACGCTTTCCGCGGCCTCGGCGACCAGAACGAGCTGATTCGGAATCACGAAGTCGCCGAAGAAGCGCACAGTTTCTTCAAAGGTGTGAAGGACCGGCAGCCACGGCATCGCGACGCGCCGCGCATCGACATGCGCCTGCGCGATCGCGAAGGCATCGTCCTCGCGCGCCGGCCGCATCTGAAATGAAGTCGCAGACATCAGCTCAACGGGATTTGCGCGATTGTAGGAAGGCTACCAGCGCGTCGAGGTCGGCGGGCCTCAGCGCGCCCGCGAACGCCGGCATATTGTGGCCGCCGTTGAGAATCCTGATCACCATGTCGGCATGCGTCAGGCGATTGCCGACGTCGCTCAGGTTCGGGCCGCGATGGCCGCCGAAGCCTTCCACCTCATGACAGAACTCGCAGCCCTTCGTGTGAAAGAGCGCGGCTCCGTGATTCACATCGGGCTCGGTCGATGCGATGACATGGGCCGGGAGAAGCTGCGCGGCAAAGTCCGGCGACCATGGCGCGCGCTTGGCCTCGATCCATAGCGTCAGGATCATCATCACTATCGTGATCACCGCCGCCACTGCCCAGGGTCGGCGCGTCGGGTGCCGCTCGCCGCGGTTGAAAAGCGGAACGATAAACAACACTCCCAATCCCAGTGCGGGCGCCAGGATGATGAACGGATTGGTGAGGCCGCGCGGAATCAGCGCCAGCGCTCCGTAGTACCAGAGCAGGTACCAATCAGGAGCCGGATCTTTCGCGAGCATGCTCGGGTCGGGTGGCGCGCCTAATTTGGGCGGCCCGAAGATCGCGGCGAGTGCGACGATTGCGAACACCACCAGCGCGCATGCAACCGCGTCACGCCATGCCGCATCGGGCCAGAACGGCACGCCATGCTTCTCGAGGAGTTCCTCGTAGCGCGCATGATAGGTGGCGGGATCGACGACCACGCCGGGCTCGGGCGGTTCGGAAATACCGTCATGAAAAACCAGGTACAAATGGATCGCGACGAACCCGAAGATGATCGCCGGAATGAAAAAAACGTGGAACGCGAAGAAGCGGCTGAGCGTCGCCCCGCCCAGGGTTTTTCCGGCAAGGATGAAATGCGCGATCGCCGGTCCGATCACCGGCATGCGCGCCGATTGCTCGGCCGCGACGACGACCGACCACACCGCATTTTGATCCCATCGCAGGAGCTGGCCGGTGAATCCCATTCCGATGGTGAGGATGAGCAGCACCGCGCCGGTCAGCCAATTGAACTCGCGCGGATACTTGTAGCATCCCATCAGGAAGACCTGGCCCATGTGGATGCCGACGAGCAGCACCATCGCCGATGCGCCGAAGTAATGCATCCCCCGCAGGAGATTGCCGAACAGCGCGCGCGTGCTGATGAAGGTCAGCGCTTGGTAGGCGTCGCCGGTCGAGGAGATGTAGGCGGTCGCCAGCGCCATCCCGGTCACGACCTGGATCAGGAATGCGACCGCCGTCGCGCTGCCGAACACGTACCACCATCCGGTGTCGGGCGGCACCGGATGCTTCGCCAGTGAATCGAAAAACGCGATCAGTCCGGTGCGATCCTCGAAGGCGTCGATGAATTGTTTCAGGAATTTCGGCATCACCGAATCATCCAAGCGGAACCGCGCTGGTGAGAATTTCGACTTCCC
>JBGPMZ010000221.1:0-5296 GCA_041487255.1 Binataceae bacterium (SeqCode)
AGTCGCGCAAGAATCGGTCACTGTATGCCGGTACGTTGGCGCTGTCCGGTGCGGCGCGCTCTGCATTCTCCGATGTTTCGACCCACAAAGGGGAACATCTCGCCGATATTTACGCATCGAGACGCGCTCGGTGAAGCGCGTCTTCGTCGATACCAGCGGATTTTTCGCTCACGTCGTGCGCGACGACGACAATCATGAGCATGCTCAAGAACTCTTCGCGCGTGCCGAGGAAGAGCGATGGCGTCTTTTGACAACGATAGCTGTCGTCTTTGAAGCGCATGCGCTTCTGCTCCATCGCGCGCGGCCCGGGCGGGAGATCGCCCTCGAGTTTCTGGATAAACTTGCAACTGACCGATATCAAATGATCCGGTTTCGGCGCGTTGACGAGCAGCGGGCGATCGCAATAATCAGGTCGCATCGCGACAAGAAGTACTCGCTTCGCGACGCGCACAGCTTTGCCGTGATGGAACGCCTCAGGGTCGCCAGCGCGATCACTTTTGATCACGACTTCCGAACGTAGGGCCGGTTTGCGGTTTTGTAGCTAGGCGGCGCGCGAGGATGCTCCCTTACGGCGATTCGCGAAGCGTTCCTCCAGTACCGCGCACGCCTCGTCCATCACATCGCGGACGATCTTGCCCGCGGGCTCAATCGAATCGATGAGGCCGGCGCTTTGGCCGCATGCGAGGCCGCCGTCTTCGACCTTGCCCTCGTAGCGCGCAATCTCGGCCAGCGGGAAGCCGTAGTTCATCGACTGAATCGGGAATGGCTTGATCTCCGCCTCGCGCCCGACCCACGACTCGGTGAATTTGTTGCGCACCAGGCGGCAAGGCTTGCCCGAATGGCAGCGTGTGATCGTCGTGCCTTCCTCATCGATCTCGACAATTTTGTTCTTGTAATTCGAATGCGCATAGGCCTCGATCGATGCCACGAAGCGGCTCCCCATCCAGATGCCCTCGGCGCCCAGCGCGATGGCCGCCACCAGCCCACGTCCGTCGGCGATGCCACCTGCGGCGAGCACCGGCACGCGGACCGCATCGACCACCTCAGGGACCAGCGCCATGGTGCCGACGCGGCCGGTATGGCCTCCCGCTTCGTGGCCCTGCGCGATGATGACGTCGACCCCTGAGGCCGCGAGCCGTCGCGCCTGCTTGACGTTGCCGCATAGCGACATCACGATGACACCGTTTTTGTGCGCCTGCGCGATGATGCCGGCCGGGTTGCCGAGGCCCGAAACAATCACCGGGACATTCTCCTCGAAGGTGATGTCGATGAGCCGCCGGACATTGGAGCTGTACTTCACGACGGTCGAGTCAGCCTTATCAGCTTTGATTTCGGCAAAAAGAATATCGACGCCAAAGGGGCGATCGGTCAGATCGCGGCATCGCGATATTTGCTCTTTCAACTCGTGCGAGCTCATGCTGCCGGAGCCGATACACCCCAGACCTCCGGCGTTGGAAACTGCGGCAGCGAGTTCAGCATGTGCCACAAAACCCATCCCCGCTTGGAAGATTGGATATTTGATTCCAAGGCGTTCACATATGGGCGTATTGAGGGCCAACTCGAAGTTCATAAGACCACCTCATGGACCATCTTGCGGTGTATTAACCGGACGCTCGATCAACGGCATGTGGCTATTTCAATGTCAAGTTAGCGACGGCCAATTAATCGATCGTTCAATTATTGCTCCAGATCAAACGGCGCGCTAAACAAGATAACTGTTCGTAGCGAATTTTGGCCGAAGTCCGACAACAGCGCAGGTCTCCCGTGACGGAGAAGTGAAGGGTTCTGCGCGTAATCCATCGTAGCTGCTGCTTTATTGGTTGGTGGGGAACGAGCGGGGCGAGGTGACAAGCGGGCTGATGGGCTGATGGAACGAGTTATAGCGCATGGCGCGAATAGGCTGCGGCGCTTCACTGATAACCGGCCCAGGCGCCGAGGACGCTACGCATCAGCAGATCGCTGTGGTACACGCCGCGCCGGGTTTTCATGGTCAAGACTCGGCGCGTTTTTCTTATAGTTCCCAAGATTTTTCGAGTGATTGTTCTGGCGGGGTAGAACCCCGGATTCGCGACACATACGCATCTGACCGGCGGCTGGCGGGAGCACGGCGCGGCATCGATCTTCCCGGGGGGCGGGAGAGCGACGCTGGCTGTGAGCTCCTTTTGGTTCAGACCTATGGAGGATAGCACTTGCGAAACGGCCCCTTGGTTCACAGAAACGCCCAAGTCTCACGCGCGCTTGCGGGCGCGCCCTCCCCGTTGGAACGCCTCGCCGCACTAAGCGCGTTGGCTGATCGACGGCCGACCCGGGCGCCGACGGCTGGACCGATATGGGAATCATCGCGGCTCTACCTCGGCAGCCGGCTCCCCATCAACTTAAGACACTTTCTGGCTGAACAGCTCGGCCCCTCGATACGGGTCGAGAGCGATAGCATCGTCGCGTTGAAGCAGCGCTCGGGCGCAGCGATGATGCGCGATCTGGCCCGCGCAATCAGGCGCTTCTCGGCAGAGCGCGCGCATCAGGTCTGGTCGGAATGCGGCATCGGTATCGCGCGCCTCCAGACCGAATTCTTTCGCGCGCCGGCCGACGAGCGATGTCCGGTGATTCTCTGTCTGCGCTGCTCGTGTATCGGGGCGGGTCCGCTGGATGAGCACGGGGGGCGCAATTGCCTGCCGGTGAATCTCGATTCCGCCATCAAGGATTTCGCCACTGCCCGCTGCTCCGAACGCCCCAACGCCGCACCCGACACGATCCTGCAAGCGATAGAAAATTTCCGCATGGCCCGCGAGGCCGCCAGGCTGCCGCATCAGGAGCTGGACTGCTTCGTATCGAATGGGCAACTGGTTTTCACCTGGCGACCATTGCCAGACGGCCCGGTTCCGTAACCGAGCACGCCTCTCTCTTGTCATTCTGAAGCGAGCGGCACGCGAAGCTGAAGAACCTCGGACGCGCCTCAGCGCCGAGTGTCACTTCAGCATTCGAATGTTGCGCGCACACAAATGACCGCCCGAGAAACGGTATCACGCGTGTGCTGAAGTGATGCGCGATCACCAGACGCCGTCGAGGTTCGTCAGCGGCGCGCTGCGCGCTTGCTTCAGAATGACATGACGTAAACAGCGGGAAGCGGAAACTACATCGCGGAGGCGCGGCGGCGACGCTGCTCTTTGCGACGGCGGCGTTGAGCCTCGGAGCGCTTGCGCTTGCGGCGGACGCTGGGCTTCTCATAGAAAGCCCGCTTCTTCATTTCCTTGAACACGCCCTCTTTCGCGAGCTTGCGCTTGAGCACGCGCATCGCTTGATCGAGCGAACCGTCTACACGAATCTCCATAGGCCTCCGCAGTCGGTAGTTTAGCCTATCGAGATTAAAGCCGCCCCTTCATCTAGTCAACCGTGGCCAATTGCGATTGGACAGCTTGGTCGTTTCGCTGCAATCATGGTGGCGTGAAGCTTCGCCACGTCGCTGCGCTCGCCCTTGTGGTTTGGTACGCTCTCCTGCCGCCCTATTCTGGTGCAGGTGAACAACTCAAATTTGATCTCGCAGCCCCGTTGTCTCGATGGTCACGTTCGCCAAGGAATTTTGAGACCGCGATCGACTGCGAACGATCGATCGCGAAGATCAGAAAACCCGTTGGGCGCATCGTAGACCCGCGGACGCGATCAAGTTGGGATGAAGCGATCGAGGCTATGCGGTGTGTCCCTGACGATGATCCTCGTTTAGCAGGTTAGAACCACTCTCGATTTCGAAACCTGCCACTTCGGGCAATATTCGCCGACGCGATGCGGTGGAGGATCTCTCTCGAATGCCGTACATGATAGGCAACCTCATTCGGAGAGCGAAAAACATGGACCTCGGACTCAAAGGCAAAGTTGCGATGATCACCGGCGCCAGCAAAGGGCTCGGGCGCGCGATGGCGAAGGCGTTTGGCGAGGAAGGCGTCAAGCTCAGCATCTGCGCGCGCGGCGAGGCGCAACTCAAAGACGCCGCCGCGGAGTTTCAAAAGCTCGGCTTCGAGGTCCTCGCGATGGCGGCCGACGTGACCAATTCCGCCGACATGACGAAGTGGATGAACGACACCGTCAGCCGCTTCGGTGGCGTCGATATCCTGGTGAACAACGCCGGCGGCGCCAAGCCGGGCGCGCTCGGCGAGCTGTCCGAGGAAGCATGGCGCGAGACCTTCGAGCTCAACTTCTTCTCGGCGGTGCGCCTCGCACGGATGGCTGCCGAGAAGATGCAGGCGCATGGCGGCGTCATCATTAACATCAGCTCGATCTATGGCCGCGAGTCGGGCGGCCCCCTGACCTACAACTCCTCGAAGGCCGCGATGATCTCATTCACGAAAATGCTCGCGCGTGAGACGGCGGCGAAGAACGTGCGCATCAACTCGATCGCCCCCGGATCGATTCAGTATCCGGGCGGAAGCTGGGAGCGCCGCTTCAAGGAGAACCCGGCCTTCGAGAAAGATTTCATTGCGCATGAGACGCCGGCCGGCCGCCTCGGCCGTCCCGAAGAAGTCGCGTACGCGGTGGTGATGATGGCCTCGCCGCGCGCGAGCTGGATCAACGGCGCGATCCTCCCCGTCGATGGCGCGCAAGGCCGCTCGCTGATTTAGCCGGAGTATCTTCGACGCACCCGCCTCTCGCGGAGCTACCAGCGCGGCCTCCGCACCAAGAAAGCGGCGCCCTGGGTCATTAGTCTGAGGCCCTGAGCTGTTGCAAGCGGGCTAATTTCTGTTAGAGAGTCTCGGGTAACAGAACCACCAAATTCGGACGCCACGGTCCTTACCAAATCGAGGAGGGCATACCTGATGGCCGACTACGACATTCAAATCAAAGGCGGCACGATCGTCGATGGTACGCGGGTTCCGCGTTACCGCGGCGACGTCTGGATCAAGGACGGGAAGGTTGCGCAACTGGGCGGGCGCGCGCCCGGCTTTGCCAAAAAGGTCATCGATGCCGACGGGCTGATCGTCGCCCCCGGCTTCGTCGATCTGCATACGCACTATGACGCGCAAATCCGATGGGACCCCTACTGCACCATCTCAGGATGGCATGGCGTAACCTCGCTGGTGCTCGGCAACTGCGGCTTCGGCTTTGCCCCGTGCAAACCGGAATTCCGCGATCGCTCGATGCTCACGATGACGCGCACCGAAGCAATCCCGTACGCCTCGATGAAGGCGGGCATCAACTGGGATTGGGAGACGATCCCTCAATACCTGGATTCGCTGGATCGCGCTCCGAAGGGCGTCAACTGCATCCAGTACATGCCGACCGCGTCGCTGATGACCTACGTGATGGG
>JBGPMZ010000222.1:0-5294 GCA_041487255.1 Binataceae bacterium (SeqCode)
CGGTAAAGAGCATGGCCGAGGTTTCGCGTGACGTCGCAGCGCGCGCCGGCGTCGGACTTCAGGACATCAACCTCATTGTCCCGCACCAGGCCAACCTGCGCATCATCGATGCGGTCGCGGAGCGCCTCGGCCTCCCGTCGGAAAAAGTGTTCACCAACATCGATTCGTATGGAAACACCTCGGCCGCGTCGGTTCCGATCGCGCTCGACGAGGCGATCGAGCAAAAGCGCATTCGGGACAACGACTTGATCATGTTGTGTGCGTGCGGAGGCGGTCTGACCTGGGGCGCAAATATCCTGCGCTGGTAGGCAAAGGCAGAGCCCGATTCCTCGCACCTCACATCCCGGCGCGGCTTCGATGCTCACCCAGCTCGTGCAGCGCCGAGTCGTTTTTTTGCTCGGCAAAGGCGGCGTCGGCACCACTTCGGTCAGCGCCGCACTCGCGCTCGCGGCCTCCGACGCCGGCAACTCGGTCCTCGCAATGGAGACCGACACGCGCGCGCCGATGGCGAATGCATTCGGCGTCAAACCCGCCTTCGAGCCGGTGATGGTTTCCGAGCGGCTGTTCGCGATGGTCCTCGAGGGGCGACATTCGCTCGAGGAATATCTCAAGCTCGTCGTACCGGCGCGCGCCGTGATGCGCGCGGTGTTCGCCAGCCGCCTCTATCAATTCTTCGTCAACGCCGCGCCCGGACTCAAAGAACTGATGATGCTCGGCAAGATTTACTATGAAGCGGAGCGGAAACTCGGCGGCCGCGATCATTGGGATCTGATCGTCGTCGATGGACCCGCGAGCGGCCAGGCGCTCAGCCTGCTGAAGATGCCGACCGCGGCGCAACAGACTTTCGGCGACAGCGTGGTCGGACGCGAGGCGGCAAATATCACTCGCGCGATACGCGACGAGCGCGAGACCGCGGTAGTCCTCGTGACTACGCCGGAGCCGCTGCCGATCTCGGAGACGCTGGAGACCGCGGCGGCCTTGCGAGAGACGAGAATCAAACCGGCCGCGATCATCTTCAATCGCAGCCGCACGCCGAATTTTTCCAACCGCGACATCGCGAAATTGAAGGAACATCTCATCGCAAAGGGACAAGCCTCGGATGCCGAGCACCTCGGCAAAATCGCGAAAGCGGAACTCGATCGTGCGAGCCAGGCGGAGAAGGCGCTCGCGCGACTACGCGCTGAAGCCGCGGCGCCGGTTATCGAGCTTCCGTTGATGAGCGGTGTATCGGGCGCCGAACTGGTGCGCGCGCTGGCGCGTCAACTCGCCGCGAATCCGGCAGAGAAGTCCTCCAAACGCATCGCTCGCGCCTAGGCTCAGCTGCGTCACCAAGTCTGGATCGACCGGCAACTGCTGGATACGCTGATCGGGCGTGACATCAGGAGAATCGATGGTGCCCGAGGCTCAACCCAAAACGGAAAAATCCGCGCCGAAACGCGAGCCGTGGATCATCAGGACCTACGCGGGTTTCGGCGATGCCCGCCAGGCCAATCAGCGGTTCCATCAGAATCTGAAGGCCGGCCAAAAAGGGCTCTCGATAGCATTCGACCTTCCGACTCAGAACGGTTACGACCCCGAGGCCGCGGTTGCGCGCGGCGAGGTTGGTAAGGCCGGCGTTTCGATTTGCCATTGGCGCGATATGGAGGAGTTGCTCGACGGCATCCCGCTCGGATCGATCAACACCTCGATGACGATCAACGCCACCGCGCCGTTCCTGCTCGCGCTCTATCTCGTGGTCGCGGAGAAACAGGGCGTGAGTTGGGAGCAGCTTCGCGGAACGACGCAGAACGACCTGATGAAGGAGTTCGTCGCGCGTGGCACCTCGATTTTTCATCCGGAAATGTCGTTTCGGCTATCCACCGAGCTGATCAAATTCGCGGTAACGCACGCGCCGAACTGGAACCCGATCAATGTGTGCGGATATCACTACATGGAGAGCGGCGCCGGACCGGCCGAGGAAATCGGCTACGCCTTCGGCAACGCGCTGCTGCTCCTCGATGCGCTGCGCGCGGAAGTGAAGCCCGCGGACTTCGAGAAGACGGTCAAGCGCATCTCGTTCTTCATCAACAGCGGCATCGAGCTGGTGCCGGAGATTTGTAAAATCCGCGCCTACTTCAAGCTGTGGCCGGCGCTGTGCAAATCCGA
Source organism: Binataceae bacterium (SeqCode) (assembly GCA_041487255.1). Taxonomy (GTDB): domain Bacteria; phylum Desulfobacterota; class Binatia; order Binatales; family Binataceae; genus DATGKG01. The sequence goes on from JBGPMZ010000222.1 coordinate 2,146, forward strand.
GTACGGCATCGACGGCGTGCTGTTCCGCGCCGGATGCCAGGTCAGGTCGCTCACGCTTACCGAGCAGCAGCCCGAGGTGAACATCCTGCGCATCGCGTACGAGGCGCTGCCGGTCGTGCTCTCCGCCGACGCGCGGGTCAACGCGCTGCAGCTTCCCGGCTTTCGCGAGGCGATGTCGCTGCCGGATCAGGCCGAGCAGCTCATCGGACTGCGCACGCAGCAAGTCTTGATGCATGAGACCGGCATCACCGACTACGCCGACATTTTCGAAGGCAGCAAGATCATCGAGAAGATCACTGCCGAGACGATGGAGCGCGCGCGCGCCATCGCGATCCGGATGCGCGAGGCGGGCTATACGAACTCGATCGGCATCGTCAGTTCGGAACTGACGCGCCAACTTTCGGAACGCCAGCGCAAGCTCGAATCGGGTGAGATCACGCAGATCGGCGTGAATGCATTCGCGGGTGAGATTGGCCTCGCGCCGCGCGCGGCCCATCGGGACGATTCTGTCGGTTATGACGCGATTGCGCGCGAGCGCATCGCCTCAATCGCCCGATGGCGCCAGTCACGTGACAATCGCGCGGTAACCGCCGCTCGTGAAAAACTCGAACTCGCTGCGAAAGAAGGCGGCGACACCATGCCACCGACGCTCGATCTCGCGCGCGCCGGCGGCACCGTCGGCGAATGGACATCCTCGCTGGAGCGGGTCACGCGCGGCCGCTATACGCCGATGATCCTCGATCGATCATCCAGTGGGGCGCTGCTGAAGGTTCCAACCCTCGATTCGAAGTCGCGCAAGATTCGCATCGCGATCGGCAAGGCAGGCCTCGATGGTCATATCAACGCGGTGAAGTTGCTCGCGCAGGCGTGCATGCAGTCCGGGATGGAGGTCGTGCTCGCGGGATTCAAACAGACGCCGGAGCAGCTGGTCGAAACCGCCCTGCAGGAAGACGTCGATCTGCTCGCGGTGTCGAGCCTTGCGGGTGCGCATATGACGATCGCGCGCGAGACCCTCGAGCTTCTGAAGCGGCGAGGTGCGAACGACGTATGCCTCGTGATGGGCGGCATCATTCCCGAGGAAGATCGCCAGCCGCTGCTCAATCTCGGAGTGAAGGCCGTCTTCACGCCGAAGGATTCCAACCTCGGCAAGATTGTCGGCGATCTGATCTCGCTGAGCGAGGCGCGCGCTTGAGGGTCACGGCGCTGGCCGCGGCGGCGTTCGCTATCGTAGTGGCGTCGGTGGCGCATGCGGCAGAACCGCGGCCGTGGCTATGTCGCGACAAGCCGGTCTTCTCCTCGCAACATCCGATGACCTATCACCTGACCACGACCTCGCGATCGCAATGGCAATTGTTCCTGATGCAATTCACCCCGGGCAGCGGTCACGACGGCTTCGATATCGCAAAAACCGCGAGCGGCACCGCGAATGGACATCTACCCGCGGGACGCTACTTCGCGGTCGCGCTTCACAACGTGCGCGGCAACTGGCTTTGCCCCGCCGATGTGAGCGAACAACACACGCCCGCCGACACCATCGGCAATCTGTGCTTCGCAGCTGAGGATGGTGGATGCAACGTCAGATTCACCGTGACATCTGACGCCGGCACTAGTCCTCCGCAATAGCAACTCCTCAAGCCTCGACTCCTGCGCCACAAGCGCGATCGCCGAAGGTTGGCACTCGTCGACGATTTGAACTATGCAGGAGTTCGACGAGCCTTTCGCGACCGCCCAAGGAGGCGCCTATGGCAAACACCGCGCCGCATAATCCACCCTTTCGCGCCGAGCATATCGGCAGCCTGCTACGTCCATCGGAGCTGCTGAAGGCGCGCGCCGAAAACGAAGCCGGCCGTCTATCCCCCGCCGACCTGCGCAAAGTCGAGGACGAGCACATCCGTAAGGCGGTCGCCTTTCAGGAGGAGGTCGGGCTGCAGTCCATCACCGACGGGGAATATCGGCGCGGCGTCTTCTACACCGACTTCGCATGCCGCGGGCTCAAGGGCGCCGAGGTCTACTACGAATCCGAGCGGATGTTTTTCGTCGACGACAAGGGCAACAAGATCGCCGTGCCGCTGCTGAAGATTAACGGCCGTCTGCGCTGGACGGCGCCGATTCACGGCGACGAGTTCAAGTTCACCCAGTCACTTACCAAGGGCACGGTGAAGATGACCCTGCCCTCGCCGACCAGCATCTACTCGGTCGACGGGCGCAACGTCAGCAAGGAAGCGTATCCCGATCGCAACTTGCTCCGCTCCGATCTGGTCGATGCCTATCAGAAGGAGTTACCGGCGCTCGCCGCCGCCGGATGCCGATATGTGCAGCTCGATGAGGTGCCGATTGCCGTCTACTGCGATCCCCAACGGCGCGCCGAGATAGCCGCGAGCGGAGGCAACGTTGACGATATCCTGTTCAATATCTTTCCCAACCTCATCAACGACGCGCTCGCTAATCATCCGAAGTCGATCCATGTCGCGATGCATCTATGCCGCGGCAACAACCAGAGCGGATGGCTAACCGAAGGCGGGTACGATCCCGTCGCCGAGATGCTCTTCAACAAGATCAACGTCGACTCCTATATGCTCGAGTACGACACGGCTCGCGCCGGCACCTTTGCTCCGCTGCGCTTTGTGCCCAAGCATAAGTCGGTCGTACTAGGAATCGTGTCGAGCAAGCTTCCTCAACTCGAATCGAAGGACGACCTGAAGCGCCGTATCGATGAGGCGGCGAAGTACATCGACCTCGATCAGCTCGGAATAAGTCCGCAATGTGGCTTCGCCAGCACCGCGCCGGGCAACAAGCTCACACCTCAGGAGCAACGCGCAAAGCTGCGCCGTGTGGTTGAAGTCGCGCAGGAGGTTTGGGGCTAGATGAGGTCCCGCTGCAGACCATTGATAGCTCTATGTGCGATCATCTTGCTGATCGCTACTCCGTCGGTTGCGGCTACCGATGCATGCGATCGCGCGTGCCTCGATAGCGTCGCCGATGCCTATGTCGCCGCGCTGATAGCTCACGATCCGGCGCGGGCGCCTTTGGCTAGCAATCCGAAGTTCACGGAAAATACCGTGCGGCTCAAGCCCGGCGAAGGTGCATGGAAAACGGCGACTGGAATCGGGAGCTTCAAGATTCATGTCGACGATCCTCAGGCCGGCCAG
>JBGPMZ010000223.1:0-5294 GCA_041487255.1 Binataceae bacterium (SeqCode)
CACTAAGTGAGGCGAAAGCCAAACTGAGCCGTTACGGTCAGCTCTGCCACGATGAACCGGTGGTGGTGACCGTAAACGGCAGACCATCTTTTCAACTGGTTCCGTTGGACGAAGATGACGATCTGATCGACCGCCTGATCGAGGACCATCCGGGCTTTCGAAAGCTTTTGCAGCGGCGGTTGCGCGAAAAGAGCGTGTCGATCGAGACCGCCTCGCGCCGCCTCGCGGTGGCGGCGCCGCGCAAGTAATTCCCATCCAATGCGACCCTCTTCCGCCGATGGCTAGAGGCCGCGTCCAGCGAGCGTACCGTCGCCACCGATGACGCCGACCTGGTCGAGCAGATCGGCGGCACCGTCGAGATCGTCGAAGCCTCGGCGCTGAACCTGAAGATCACGACGCGGTCCGATTTGATGATTGCCGAGGCGCTCGCCGCGTCATCGAAAACCAGATAACGATTTGGGTCTCGGAGACTCGATCAGGCTTCGCTCGTCGTTTCATTGGTTGAAAGCGCAGTGTACACTGTACATATGATGAGGGTCGGCCGTTGGAATTCGAGTGGGACCCCAGGAAAGCCGAGCGCAATCTCCGCAAACATGGCGTGGAGTTCGTCGATGCGATGATCGTGTTCGACGACGATCGAGCCATCACACTGAGCGACGACCACCCAAATGAAGAGCGGTTCGTGACCTTCGGCATAGACGCCTACGGACGTGTACTTGGCATTTCCTATGAAGTGCGAGGCAACACCGTTCGGATAATCTCTGCGCGAAGAGCGACCCGCCGCGAGCGAGTTCAGTACGAGGATAGACGCATTTGAAACGCCAGTACGATCTAAGCAAAGGCAAACGTGGACCCGTCATTGCGATGCCACCGGAGAAAGTGCGCATCACCATACGCCTCGACCGCGACCTGGTGGATCACTTTCGTGACCAGGTTCGCAAGGCGCATCGAGGCAACTATCAGACGCTGATCAACGATGCGTTGCGAGAACACATTCAGCGGCCGGGCCTTGCCGAACAGGTCGGAAAGCGGGTGCGCTCGGTTTTGCGCGAAGAGCTGCAAAAAATCAAAGCAAGCGCCTGAATTCATGAAAGTAGTGCCACTGAGTGAGGCCAAGGCGAAGCTTAGCCGCTACGGTCAGCTCTGGCAGGATGAACCGGCGCCGGTGACCGTCAATGGCCGACCATCTTTCCAACTGGTTCCGTCGGACGAGGATGACGATCTGGTCAACCGCCTGATCGAGGACCATCCGGGCTTTCGAAAGCTCCTGCGGCGCCGATTGCACCAACGGAACCCGTCCCCTCGAGCGCGAGAGCCCTTGTCAAAGCCGGAGTCAGAGCGTTCGTTCTGGTCAGCGGAGGACTGCAAGCGGTTGAGATGGCCGCGATCTTCGCGGCCGCGAAGCCGACGATGTTGAAGCTCGTCGCAAATCATCCGCCGCCGTTCATCGCGACCGTGGACCAGGGTGCGAAAGTGCGCCTGATGTATCCGTGAGCGGGGCGGGGGCGGCGGGGTTCTCGCTCCTGGATTGCGAGAACCATGACGCGTATACAGGGAATGATGCACCGCCACCGCATCTCCTTCGCACAGTGCGGAGCGGCGGCCTAAGGTCCGAAGGTCAGTTGATAGGCGAAATATCCCTGCAACTGATTCGACCCTTCAAGCGCGGGACCCGCGGAAAAAATGATGTGTTGAAGGTCGCTAACGTCCCACACCAGCCCGAAATTGATGCCGGTCTCATGCGGCCCGCCAACTTCCTGCGAGGTGCCATAAAAAATCTCGAGACCGGGAGTGAGGTTCGGCAGCACACGCCGCTCTATCACCAACCCGGTGTAGCACCAGTCGCGGTTGCGAGATCCGGGATTGATCCAGTAGCCGGCGCCTCCGTACGCGGTCCATTTGCCCAGACTCTTTTGCGCCCATAGCGGCAAGAATGTCTGCAGATGCCCGCTGCCGAGATTGCGCTGGTGCGATCCGGTGGGCACTTCGAGGAGCGGGAAGGTTCCGATTTGAGGCATCCAGTCGCTCTCCTGGATGAAACGAAACTTCACCCCGAGCTCCATATCACCGTAGCCGTAGTTGCTCGCGCCCTCATTTGGCACATCGAAGGCCAGCGGGGCGATCACGTGAAGTTGAACGTTGGGAAGCGGTCCGTAGTTGACTTCGAGATGCGGGCCGGTTCCCTTCCAGGCCTCCCGTTCCTTGAAGAAGAGCGACGCGAGGTAGGTCTCCCAATGCCGATATTCGACCGGCTCCGGATCGTCGGTGATGTACGGGGGACCAGCATGCGCTCCCGGCGCGAGGAGCACCACCAAAGCAACGAGGCCAAGAGGAAAAATCGCCGCGGCAATCTTCGAAGCGCAATTTGTCCGCGAGGTCATCCCGCGTTACATGCGGCCGCATGAATCCGCCCTCGAAGATCATCGATGTAGATTTCATTCGGATTGCGGCGAGCGCAACGACCAACATGCCGGAATTATTTCGCCCCGAACAGGGCTTCGGTTCATGGTGAGTGACGCGAGGACGCGCGCAGTCGAGGTGTAACCGACAGCTAGCATCACTCCTGGAGGGGCCGATTCCTGCCGCAGGAATCGGCTTGCGCGCAGTGCTTCGCACGCGACGCATTTTGCAGGGTGACTTTTATGTGGGAGTGCCGTCCCGAACTTCCCCCGTAAGGTTCAGGACGTCCGAACGAGGCGATTCTACTCGACCGCGACTTCGTCCGGGAACAGGAAGGTCGTAGCGCCATCGGCGAACTGAACCAGGTACATCGAGCGATCCAGGTTGCGAATCTGCCGCAGAATGGTCGGCTGCTCACCAAACCGTGTGCGCCCTTCATGGTCACGCACGGGTCTCAGCAATCGGCAATGACGCCCCGCCACTTCTGAAACTTCACTTTGGCTCATCATCTTTTTCACCTCACTCGGCCAGTCCCGTCCGGCCACCTCATCCACCGCGTCCTCAAGCGCTACACGTAGCAAGCAACGCGCCTGATCTAAGTGACGTATTTTCGGTGTGTTTGATTCGCTCCCCCCAAGCCGCATAACGTTCCCGTAGCACCAAAACACGCACTATTTCACCATATAGGAGAGAGCAGGGCAATAACAAAACGCCATTTTGTTTCAACCGATGTCCGGCTGAGACGCATCCTCGTGCGCTTTTGTGACAACCCTGCTAGATCTCGGGAAAATCGACAATCTCCGATTCTTGCGCATTTCGCATGGGATATTCGCAAATGCCGACAGTCTATCCGATGGTGATGGGACGCGAGGTGATGCTCTCAAGCGAGCACTATCTCTCGGCTTCCGGCGGCGCCCGAATCTTCGCGCACGGCGGCAATGCGATCGACGCCGCGGTCGCTGCCACCCTTGTCGAAGGCGTCGTCAATCCGCATATGCACACCATCGGTGGCGAGGCGCCGATGCTCATCTACTCGGCACCTGCACGCCGCGTGGTCGCCATCAACGGCAACATGACGGCGCCCGCTCGCGCGACCATCGATCGCTATCGCTCGCTGGGACTGAAGCTGGTGCCGCATTCGGGCCTGCTCGCGGCGGGAGTGCCGGCCGCCTTCGATGCGCTGGTGACCGCGCTGGCCGAGTTCGGCACGATGTCGCTGGCCGAGGTCCTCGAGCCGGCGCTCGCACTCGCGACCGATGGATTCCCGATGCACGTCGGCCTTGCCGGCGAGTCACCCAAGGATGTGGATCCGCACAACGCGGGCGCGGGCGCATCGCTGCGGGTATACGCGAAAAAATTCCTCACCGAATGGCCGTCGTCGGCGCGCGTCTATCTGCCCGAGGGCGAGGTCCCCGCGATCGGCGACATCATCAAGAATCCGTCGCTGGCGAAATTTTTCACCCGGCTCCTCGATGCGGAAGCGGCGGCGAAAAATCGCGGACGCGAAGCGGCGCTGCGTGCGGCATCGGATCGTTTCTATCGCGGCGACATCGCGGTCGATATCGTCGCATGGTCGGATGCGAATGGCGGATTGCTCCAGGCCTCGGATCTCGCCGCCTTCAAAACGCGCATCGAGACGCCCACCAGCGCGGAGTATCGTAGTACCACGGTTTACAAATGTGGACCATGGTCGCAGGGCCCGGTGTTTTTGCAGCAGCTGAAAATCCTCGAGGGCTTCGACCTCGCCGCGATGGGGCATAACTCGGCGGACTACATCCACACCGTCATCGAGAGCGCCAAGCTCGCATTCGCCGATCGCGAGGCCTACTACGGCGATCCGGAATTCGTCGACGTGCCGATCAAGGCGCTGGTGTCGAAGGAGTATGGCGACCTCCGGCGCGCGCTCATCGATGCGCGGCGAGCGTCCATGGAGCAACGTCCCGGCGATCCGATCGCGATGCGTCCGCTGGGCGAGAGCGGCGGAGAAGCGCGCGCATGGGGCGGCGGCACCATCCACGTCACCGCATGCGATCGCGCGGGCAACATGATTGCGGTGACCGCGAGCGGCGGATGGATTCCCAGCTCGCCGGTAATCGAGGCGCTCGGCTTTCCGCTGGGCTCGCGGATGCAGACTTTTTTCCTCGACGAGAAGCATCCGAACGCGCTGAAGCCCGGGAAGCGTCCGCGCACCACGCTGTCGCCCTCGCTCGCGATGCGCGGCGGCGAGCCCTACCTGACTTTCGGCACGCCGGGCGGCGATCAGCAGGATCAGTGGACGCTGCAATTTTTCCTCAACACCATCGATTTCGGGATGGCGTTGCAGCAGGCGATCGAGGCGCCGAAGTTTTCCAGCGCGCATTTCCCCTCGACGTTCTACCCGCATGGCTCCCGTCCGGGCGTCCTGCGCATTGAGGACCGTGTCGATGAAAAGGTACGGGCGCAGCTCGCGGGGCGCGGACACATCGTCGAGGTCCGGCCGCCGTGGTCGGAGGGCCATGTGCTGGCGGTCCAGCTCGATCGCGAGCGCGGCCTGTTGCGGGGAGGATGCGATCCTCGCGGCCAGCAAGTACCCTCGATGCCCGCGGCAACCATCGGATGGTGACGCCGCCGCATCTGCTTGGCTGGCGAAACGCAATGCGTTAAACCTTCGGCGTGCGATGGAACAACTACTCGCGAGCTACCTCCATGAAGCTTCCGCATAAGCGCGCCATCGGTTCGATTCTCGGGATATTCCTGCTCCTCGGTTGTGCGCCGCAGGAAGCTCCGCCGCCGGTTGCGCCGTCGCCGGTCCCGACCGCCCAACGCGACCAGGTCTCCAGGCTCACCAGCGACCTCGGCGCACCGGAAAAGATTCGAGCGCAGATGGGCGCGGTCGGTGCGGTTTTGGGGATCGC
>JBGPMZ010000224.1:0-5291 GCA_041487255.1 Binataceae bacterium (SeqCode)
GGAACAGAAGATCACCCGCCCGCGCCAGGTCTTCCTCGGCGAGGGGACGCGCCATTGGATGCCGATCGAGCGGCGCCCGACGCCTTCGATGCGGGAGGACGCGGTCAGCGAGGCGATCTGATGGGCGCAAAATCATACAAATTGTAATGTCAAGCGGGGTTCGATCGTTCGCGTCCGGTTCCTTGTTCTCCGATGATGCCGAGGGTGCGTTAGAACTGCTGCATTGACATGGCGGCGTCGGGTCCCGAAATTGGAGCCGAGGTATGTATGAACGAATTTACTGAACGCGCTCGGCCTTACTTCGACAACCTGCATAAGCTCGCGCCGATCATCCGCGAGCATGCGGATCGCGCCGAACGCGAGGCCCAGATGCCGCGCGAGGTCGCGGACGCTTTCCACGACGCCGGACTGTTTCGGATCTTCCTCCCGCGCACCATGGGCGGCGGGGAGCTGAATGTTCCCGATTCGCTGCGGCTCATCGAGGAGGTTTCGCGCATCGATGCCTCCGCGGGATGGAATCTCGCGATCTGCGGCGGCGGTCCGATCTTTGGGCACTACCTCTCGCGCGAGGCGTTCGAGAAGATCTACGGCGAGCCGCGCGGGGTGAGTGCCGGGTCGCTCAATCCCATGACCAGCCAGGCGACTCCGGTCGAAGGCGGATGGCGCTTCAGCGGCAAGGCCACCTATGCGAGCGGCTCCGGACAGGCGACCTACCTGATGGCGGCGGCGCTGATCCTGCGCGACGGCGCGCCGCAAATCGTCGACGGTTTCCCGATGCTGCGCGCCGGCTTCTTCCCCATCAAGCACGCGAAGATCCTCAACACCTGGTCGACCGCCGGGATGCGCGGCACCGGCAGCAACGATTGCGTGTTCGAAAACGTTTTCGTGCCCGACGAGTACACCTTCGATTGGCTCAACGCGAAACCAACCTGGCAGCGTGGCCCGTTTGCAAGCATTCCATTGGCGCTGCAAATGGCGGGCGCGCTGGCCGCCGTCGTGCTCGGCACCGCGCGCCACGCGCTGGAGGCGCTCAACGAAATCGCGCAGGCCAAGGTGCCGGTCGCGACGCGAGCGCTACTGCGCGAGCGGCCGATCGCGCAGATTCAATACGCGCAGGCGGAAGGTCTGCTGAATGCGGCGCGCGCGTACTTCTATCAGTGCAACGACGAAGTCTGGCGCCGCGGCGAGGCCGGCGCCGGCTTCACGGTTAAGGACCGCGCGCAGGTGCGGCTGGCGGTCGTGACCGCGGTCAAGCTGGCGCTGCAGGCGATCGATCTGGTGGCGGATGCGGCCGGGATGAGTTCCGCGCAGACCGCGTGTCCGATCGAGCGATGCTGGCGCGACGCGCATACGGCCGCGCAGCATGTGCTGCTGAACACCGCGCGCTTCGAAGTGGTGGGGCGGGTGTTGTTCGGGCTCGATCCCGGCTCGCCGGTGATTTGACCGGATTAAACTTGTTGTCATATAATTCTACAGATTGATGGTATCGATTTTTTGCAGACCGGGTGCCGATCCTGCTATCCCATAAGATGCCCACAGGGGGCGGCGAAGGTCTGCCGGTGCGCGAGTACAAAACTCACTTCGAGCTATGGAACGAGAGATCGAGCCGCTCCGGCGATACCGCCGCGGCGGCTGCGCGACGCGGACCCGGGTCGATTCCGCGGCGTGCGCGGCTACGCCCCAAACGAATCCTCGCGATCGTCATGGTCAGTGTGCCGGTGGCCGCCCTCGCGATCCTTTTGTGGATGGCGGCCAGGGTCTCCTCGCGGCGGGTGATGGTACAGACTTCGCCTGAGGCGATGCCGTCTGTAGCAACATCCGCCAATGAGGAGACCACGACGTTCGCCCAGCCGCTGGTCGTGCCTCCGCCGGCCGCGCAGATCGAACCCGCTGTTATGCCTTCCAGGCAGGAGCTCCAGGAGCCCTCGGTAGCAGCTTCGGTGGTAGCGCCTCCCGCGAGGCCGGCGGCGGCCACGCGTCCCGCCGAAGTTGCCGCGGTGCGGGTTCGCCCACTCAGAAAGCCGGCGCGGGTTGAGCCCAGCGCGCAACCCTCGCCCGAGTCCCACTCAGCCGACAGCAAGGGTCGCGCGAGTCAGCTCGCCATCGTGAAGAGTGAGATCCTGGCGTCCTCGATCCGAAGTGAACTGGCGCGCGAGGGTTTGTCGGACCTCGGCGTCTCGGTGAACGCAGATGACGATGTGTTCCTCACCGGCGTCGTTATCAACCGTGACGACGAAGGCCGGGCGATTGCGATCGCACGCGGCCATACCGAGGCACGCGACATCTACTTCTCAGGCGGCATGTGGCATGAGGGTTCCGACCCAGACGAGCAACCCGCTGCGGCGAGCGCGCCGCCATCCGCGGCCGACCTCGTTAGCGCTTTGATTCCCCGTCGTGCGACGACGCCTTCGATATCTGCGGTACCGGTTGTATCGCCGGACTCGCCGCCGTCCTCGAACTAGGCGCGTTCCGCATAGCGCGCCTTGCGCTTCTCCACGAATGCGCGCGCGCCCTCGTCGATGTAGCCCGCGCGAACGCACAGCACCTGGTTGCGATCCTCCATTGCGACCGCGGCCTCGAGCGACGGCGCGTCGATGCTCGCCGAGAGACACTCCTTGGTCATTCGCAGGCCCAACGGCGAAGTTTCGATCATGTCGTGCGCGAGCTTCGCGGCGGCGGCATCCCCGTCGGCATCGGGCACCAGCTCGGAAACCAGTCCGGTGGCGAGCGCGCGCTGGCCGTTGATGAAGCGGCCCGTCAGCAGCAACTCATACGCGACCGAACTGCCGACCGCGCGCGGCAGCATATAGCTGACGCCCATGTCGCATGCGGAGAGGCCGATGCGAATGAAGGCGGCGTTCATGCGGGTCGATTCGCCCGCGATACGGCAATCGCATGCGAGCGCGAGGGCGAATCCACCGCCGGCCGCGGCTCCCTTGATTGCCGCGATGAACGGCTGCGGCGCGCGCCGAATCGCGACCGTGAGATCGCTCATCCGGCGCTGCGATTCGTAGACCGCGGTGGTGGTGCGTCCGAGCGCCTCGGGGCCGCCGCGATTTTGCTCCTTCAGATCGAGACCGGCGCAGAACGCGCGTCCCGCCCCGCGCATGATGACGACGCGGGTCTCATGATCGTCGCGCAGACCGCCGAGGAACTCTTCCAGCTCCGCAACCATCTTCGCGCTCAGCGCGTTGAGGTTGTGCGGGCGATTGAGAGTAAGCCATAAAATTGACTCTTCGCGACGAATTTCCAGCGTCTCGTACGCCATGCTTTTTCTCCTTATCGGCGAACCATTCTCGCGCAAGTGAAAATTTCCCAATGCTTATCGGACCAATTTGCGTCCTCACGATAGCTCAAATGTATGCGCGGGTGTGAGGCGCGTCGGCTATGACGAAAACAGTTCGCGCAGGTTACTTGACATCGGTGCCCGCAACGAAAAGCATGGAATTACCGATACACACTAACCACATAAGCTTTGCCCGGGGGGGTAAGAAGATGAAACGATGCCTCCTGACGAGCAAATATTTACTGTCACCGAACTGTCCCAGCACCTGCGGGTGCACCCAACCACGATCTACCGGCTCCTCCGACGCGGCCTCATCCCCGGCTTCCGGGTCGGCAGCACTTGGCGCTTTAGCCGCTCCGCGATCGAGGAATGGGAGCATGGTCAGGGGCTCGCCCAGGCGATGGCGGGCCTCGATCAACCTCGGCGCGGGCGCAAGAAAGCGGTCAAGCCGGCCGCCACCGGTTAGGTCTTCTCCGGCTTCGCGATGGGGGTCAAGTTTACTTCGGGTTTCATAACTTGGCCGACGATGATCCATCGCGCGCAAGGCAGGCGCGTTCACCAGCGCAGAGCGCGCTTCGACCTCAGCGAGCGCCTCCTCATCGGCAGGAAAGCGCGCTAAAACCCGTTGTCACATTGTTGAACCTTCGGGCGCGTGCTAGGCTAAGCCAGCAATCGGCGCTTGAATCGCAATCTTCGCATGGCAGCAAAAAGAACTACAGTTCGGAGCAACAAGTTTGAGCGAGTTGGCGACGTGGCGCTCGATGCGAGAAAGCGCGTCTCGCTGGCGAAAGCGCTCACCGTGCTGAATGGGAACCTCCTCAAAAAGTCCGGCGCGAATAAGAACGGCGACCTGCGATTCGTGATCTACAGGAATCACGCAGGTCAAATACTGCTAACGCCCCAAGTGATTCCTCCTGAGGAGGCGTGGCTCTACAAGAACCCCAAAGCTCTCGCAAGCGTGCGCCGAGGGCTCCGACAATCTGCTCAAGGAAAGCTGCATTATCTTGGTTCCTTCGCCAAGTATGCCGACGACGAAATCGATTAGACCGCGTGCCTTCGTTCAAGCTGCAGTTGACCGACGAAGCGGAAGCTCAGCTTGAGGAGTTGCGAGCAAACCCAAGTCTAGCGAAGCGCCTCAAATCCGTGCTCAAGGCGCTCAGCCATCTCGAAGCGAATCCCCGATATCCGGGTTTGCGGACGCATAAGTACAAAGATCTCAAAGGTCCTCGCGGTGAAGATGTGTTCGGGGCTTACGCTGAGAATCGCACCCCGGGCGCATATCGGATCATCTGGCACTACGGACCTGGCCACGGCGAGATCGCGATCGTTTCAATCATCCCTCACCCATAGGCGCGTTTGACAACGCGGGCGGGAACCTAATAGCAATCCTTCCGAAACACCTTGCAAAAGCAACTGCGAGAGGCTTTGCGGCGATGCCGACCAAGTACATCAATATCAACGGCCACGCGGTCTTCATGCACTATGCGGGAATGACCACGCTGCCCGAGGTCATCCCGGATTTTTCCAGGGGCCGCAAGGTCGTCATGATTCATGGCGCCGGCGGCAACGGCCATAGCTGGCACAAACAGATCGCGCATCTGGCGAACGCGCACAGCCCGATTGCGATCGATCTGCCGGGGCATGGGCGATCGTCGGGCACCGATGGGATGAACTCCATCCGCGAGTATGCCGACTTCGTCGCCGCCTTCCTCGATGCGGTGCAAATCAAGTCCGCAGTCATCGCGGGCCATTCGATGGGCGGTGCGATTGCGATGCAGACCGCGCTCGCGCATCCGTCGCGCGTCGATGGCCTGATGCTGGTGGCGACCGCCGCGCGCTTCAACATTCCCAAGGATCGAATCTCCGGAATGCGCGATGTGATGATGGGCCGCGCCCCACAACCATTCACCACCGATGCGTACTCGCCCCGCACCATCAAGGAGAATTTCGACCTCGTGCGCGAAGGCTGGATGGAGCAAATCAAAACCGACCCGCGTGTGCGCTA
>JBGPMZ010000225.1:0-5290 GCA_041487255.1 Binataceae bacterium (SeqCode)
AGTGCAGGACGGAGACATGATGGACTTTCTCACGATCGCCGCCGCTGGCGACGCGAACGTGCAAAAAGCCTTGTACTTCGGCAACTCGCACGCAGCGAGTCGAGTGAACAGCCGGCTGGTGATCGACAGTTCTTTGGCTGCGTTTGACAACACTTCGGCGTCGGAATTGATTTCCGACATTACCCGCGACAGATTGTCGATGGTGCCATTTAACGCAACGCCCATCTGTGCGACTTCGTCGGTGCCGACAACTCCCATCCTCCGGGTCAGGTTACCCTGAGACACTTCGTGAAGGATTTCGACAGTCGCCTTGAGCGGAGCGAGAATTCCTTTCGCGATGACGACCGAGAGCGTCAACACCAGTCCGACTGCCACCAGGGCCACCGCGATCAGGGTGAAGGTTCGTGCGGATACCGTGGAAGCGGCCTGCTTCTCCAAGGTGGCCATCGCCGCCGTGTTAGCTTCTTCAAACAGCTTGTTGCTGGCAGTATGGGCGCCGAACAAGGCCTTCAACTCAGGGCGCGCGGCGTTGGCTTCCTCGACTTTGCCCGCGAGCATAAACGGAATGAACTTGCTTTCAGCGGCTTCAAGATATTGATGTCCGGGTTCATAGGCCTTCTGCATCAGATCTTTCAGCGGTCCATCGGGAATTGTCTTGACCAAGTTGGCGTGGGTGTCCTCGAAGGTCTTGCGTTCCACCTCGAATTGCTGATGGAAGGTGTTCAGCAGGCTGGGATCTTTCGCGCCGTCTACCAGCATTTGAAAAATAAGTACGCGGGCGGCTATGAGATAGCCGCTGGGGGGTGAGATGTCGCTGTTTATATTGGCGGCGTCGCTGACCGCGGTATAGATGGGCCCGCCGATTTTGACTTCGTTGAGTGTGGTGAAGGCCACCACCCCGAACACGAGCATTCCGGTCAGGAACAAGCCCGATAGGATGGTTAGCTTTCCTTTTATCGATAGGTTCTTGATTCCCACTATTTTCTCCGTGTCGCACCGATGGGCGTGCTATATGAAGATTTCATTCAGAGCCACTCACGTGATTCACATCGCTTCCGCCCTTGGGAGCGCCTTTCAGCGGAGCTACGATCGATTCGTTGGGGTCGAAGTTCCATTGCCATCGGGTCAATTGGTCGTAACCGCCACGGTCTTATCGGTATCGAGCACCAGCAGCAGACGATCGTCGAGCTTGTAGACTCCTACGATTAGGTCGCGCACGGCCGGATCGATGTTGTGCAGTTTGCGCTCGAAGCGCGACGCCTCCACCTGAAGGACATCGCCGATCTCATCGACCAGCAGACTCACCGCATCCTCTCCCGATCGCACCACGATATTCATCGGGATCGCCTCGGGCGGCCGCAGCGGCAGATTCAAGCGCCGCCGCATATCGATCGACGCCACGATTTGCCCGCGCAGATTGATGAGTCCGCTGACCACCGGTGGCGCCAGCGGCACCCTGGTGCTGGCCTGCGAACGCAGGACTTCCTGGACCTTCATCACTTCGACGCCGAACAGCATCCGGTCCACGTAGAAGGTGGTAAACCGGCCGCCTTTGCCAACAACCGAATCGTCATCGACGAATGTATTGAGTTGTGTGTTCAAGGATTCCTCCCGCCGTCAGTTGAGGCGCACGTCATCCGAGGTCGAATGGGCCTGGTAATGAGTCTCGTGCCTTACGGGACCAGCCAGTTTGGCCACCGCGTCGAGAATCGCCTGACGCTCCGACTTGAAGTGGTAGGAGTCGTATTTCTCCGCCGCCTCGGGAGAGGCGTCGCCGCGCTCGTCGGCCAGCCCCATCACCGGAATATGAGCTTCGTCGGTTTTTCTGCGGATCTGTTCGAGCGCCGCGCCGTTGCCCGGCAGGTTGGCCGATACGATCGCGAGATCGATGTGGTTGCCGTCGAGCTTCTCCAGCGCCTCGTCGGCGCCATTGGCTTCGACCACGTTGTGCCCCGCCATTTCGAGATAGCTGCGCACCAGCCCGCGCGAGAAGCCCGACTGATCGACCAGCAGGATCGAAGCGTTGCCGGCCTCCTCGGCCGATTCGCCGTCGTACCAGCTTTGCTTGGCGGCCTCGAAGACCGCGCGCAAATCGAGAAAGTCGGTAGCTTTCTCGTTGACCACTGCCGAACCAAGCAGGCCCGCACGGCTGCTGAGCTGGGTGGCATAGGTCTCTTCCTCGACGATGTCGATGATCTGGTCGACCACCACGCCGACGCGATGATGACGGCCGTCGTCGAAGACCACTACCGGAAGCGGGTCGTGCTGCTGGTCACTGGAACCGCTGCCCAGCAACGAGGCAAGATCGACCAGGGGCAGAATCTGGTTTCGATAGCGGACCACCTGACATCCGGCGGCGTGTTCGATCTGCGCCTGGGTGAATTCCTCGAGCCGCGAGACCAGCGCCAGTGGCACCGCGATTCGCTCGGAGCTTCCGGCGCGGCAGAGCAGCAGACGCTGGTTCTTGCTGCGGGCGCGGCCGTTGGAGTCCTGCTTTTCGGCGTGGGCCCCGTCGCGGAAGGTCAACACTCCCGACAGTTGCGCCGCCCCTGGAACGTCCAGGATCAACGCCACCCGGCCGTCGCCCATGATGGTGGCGCCGGCGAAAGCGGAGACTCCCTTGAACTGCTTGCCGAGCGGCTTGACGACGATCTCTTCGGTGTCGCTGACCTGATCGACGACCAAACCGAACTGCTGATCGGCAACCTGCAGCACCACGATATGTGCTGCGCCGGCGCAACCTGCCTCAGTGCCGGAGGCCGGAGGAGGGACCTTCAGCACCTCATGCAGGTACACCAGCGGCAGCAAATTTCCACGCAGGCGATAGACCGGCGCGCCGTGAATCAGCTCGATCTTGCTGACCTGCTCCTCGGCTTCCAGCCGCACCAGCTCGATTAGGCTGATCTGCGGAATCGCGTAGCGGTCGCCCGCGCAGGTCACTATCAATGCGGGAATGATCGCCAGGGTCAGCGGAATCTTGATCCGCAAGCGCGTGCCTTGGGCGCGGGTGCTCTGGATATCGACGGTCCCGCCGATTCTTTCAATGTTGGTTTTGACCACGTCCATCCCGACCCCGCGCCCCGAGATGTTGGTGACCTTATGCGCGGTCGAGAATCCCGGCAGGAACACCAGCTTGAGCGTCTCGCCCTCGCTCATGTGCCCCGCCTGTTCGGCGGTGATGAGGCCGCGCTCGAGCGCCTTGGCGCGCACCCGTTCGACGTCGATACCCGCGCCGTCATCGGCGACCTCGATGATCACCTGGCCGCTCTCGTGGAGCGCGCGCAGGAACAAGCGCCCTTCGGCCGGCTTGCCGACTGCGACGCGCTGAGCCGGAAGTTCGATGCCATGGTCGATGGCGTTACGTACGATATGGGTAAGCGGATCGCGAATCGCTTCGATCAGGGTCTTATCGAGCTCGGTTTCTTCGCCCTCCATCTCGATCCGCACCTGCTTGCCGCAGGCCAGCGCGAGATCGCGCGCGATACGGGGGAACTTGCTCCAGATGTTGCCGATCGGCTGCATCCGGGTCTTCATGATCCCTTCCTGCAATTCGGAAGTGATCAGGTTGAGACGCTGGGAAGTACCAAGAAAGCCGGATTCCTGTTGCCGCATCGAGTACTGCAGGATCTGATTGCGGACCAGCACCAGCTCGCCGACCAGGTTCATCACCTTGTCGAGCAGATTTACATTGACTCGGATGCTGCTCTCGGCGGCCGCTGAAGTTGCCGCTTCGGGGGTGTCTTCACGCGTGAGAGACTCCGGTTTTGGCGCGGGCCGATTGGCGGCTGCGGCCACAGGTGTTGGCGCGGGCGCCGGCTCTTCGGTGATTTGAGCTGGGGGCGCCTCGACCGCCGCGGCGGCGCGCGGCGCTTTAGGCTTGCGATTGGCGCGCGGCTTCTTTTTCGATTCGACTGCCGGTTCGGCGACCGGTTGTGCCAACACCGCCTCGGGTTCCTCGACCACGGGTTCTTCCACCGCCGGCGTAGGTACGCCGGCGTCGCTCGCAGACGCCGCTTCGCTCGATTCCCGGCTGCACAGTTGCGCCAGCCTGGAAACCAACTCAGCGTAGTCCTGGTCGCCGTCGTTGCCGTCCGCTTCGATCTTCGCCAGCATTTGCCGCACCGCATCGACGGTCGCGAGCAGCACCGACGTGACCCCCTGATTGAGGACCAACTCGCCGTCGCGAAGCTTGCTCAGCAGCTCTTCGGCGGCATGCGCCAACGCCTCGAGGTGCGGGAAGTCGAGAAAGCCCGACACGCCCTTGATCGAGTGAATGGTTCGAAAGACGCTGCCGAGCAGATCCTTGGAGTGGGGATCATTTTCCAGCTCGATCAAATCGTGGTCAAGTTGGTTCAGGTTCTCGTGGCTTTCGATTAGAAATTCTTTTACGACTTCATCCATCGACGGCTTCCCATGCGCACGCATCTAAGGCGCGGCGACGCAGCAGTAGTTGGTCGAACTCGCGCTGACATCCCCCCGTTGGAGAGGAGCGCGCGGCGACCTATCGGAGCAGGGATCGTGCCCGCCGAGAGCGGCGCAGCTATCTCAAGACTTGAAGGGGCGGTGCGGCTGACTAGCAGTCAATGACGAGTCAAACATAGCAGAGAGAGCTTTGGAGCATCGCACGTGATTTTGCGGCTATGAAACACCTGTCCGAGGATGTTCCACTTTGATGCAAGCGACCTTAGCGAACGACCCCGGCCATCGAGGCGAAGGGAAACTTTCTCAACAAACAGGCGGGCCTCCTCCGCATTTCTGACGCAGCACGGCGGTTTATTGACGCGCGACTCGCTCCACGGCACGAATCAAGCGCTCGCCGCTAACGACGGCTCAAGGCGATGCAGACTAGTTCGGCATCCAGGCCATCGCGCGAATCTCGCCGAACTCGCGGCGCACCTTGGTCCAGGTATCGCCCGCATCGGTCGAGACATACACATAGCCATGCAGGCTGTTGGCCACGATGATGTTGGGATTCGATGGATGCGTGCCGAACCAGTACATCGTCGAGTTGGGTTCGACCGGCAGCGTGCATTTCTCCCAGGTCTTGCCGCCGTCGCGAGTACGCTGAATCGCACCGCGCTTGCCCGGGATGAAGTCGCCGTTGCCCACGAAGATAGTGTCCGGGTCATCGGGCTTCACCGCGAGGCCGCGGCAATACGAAATCGCATCGCGCTCGGCGAAGGTTGGAAAGCCGTGCAACGCGAACGTCTCGCCTTCATCGGTGCTGGTCCAGATGCCATCGGGCGTAGTCACCAGCAGCTTCGGATGCGCGCCATTGGTGAGCGCGACG